>NZ_JAGDXD010000028.1 GCF_023256255.1 Caldivirga sp.
ACTCGGCCCAACAATAATGATGCTACCCTTCTTCGCAATATACATATACCCATGGCTTCAGGCAGCGCCCGCAATAGCATCAGAGATAAAGACTAAGCGCGCCATTAACTGGAATTTACCAACGTCCGCAGTCTTATCAATGATCATGGTGACCCTCGGCTTCGCAGCAATGTACTACTCAATGGGGTTTAAATTCTCCACAATGGCTATGACTAACGGTTACATTAACTTCTGGTCTGCTGCCATGGTAGCTTCAGGTAACGCTGCATTAGCATGGATAATAGGAGTGGGGTCAGTACTATGGTATCTAGCGGTGTTGGCTTATGGGGCAATAGTGATAGTGCGCTACTTGTTTGCATTATCATTTGATAGGCTACTGCCGGAATTCTTCTCATACGTAAGTCCACGTCTCAGGAGCCCAGTTTACGCGCATTTATTTGACTTAGCCATAACGGCTATATTAATAGCCGCAGCTGAGGCATTGTATAATACTTTTTCAAGCCTATACGGTGCAGTAGTTGAGGCTCTAATATACTTTGCCCTGGTTGGTGCAGCAGCGGCAATAGCAGCCATCCTTAACAGGATTAAACTGAGTAAGGGTGTTAGGGTAACCTTGGCTGTGGCAAGCATACTGATGGTTGGGGTCATGGGTTACATATCTTACCAATTCCTAGAATACCCATCAATATGGGGTGGTAACTGGCTGGCTTACGGCGTTGAAATAGCTGCCGTATTAGTGGGTGTTGCTATTTACTTCGTAGCTAAGCACATTAACTCAAGAAAGGGGTTAGACATTTCGTTAATATTCATGGAGATACCGCCTGAGTAATGAGGAATTATTTTATTCTTAAATTCAAATCAAAAGCTCTTTTAAATCCATCCCCTAAGCTTCATTGCCTTCTCTATCCTACTTATTGCAGTGACTATTGCAGCATCCCTCATGGTTATTCCCTCTCTCTTTATCTTACCGTATTCATCAAAGACTCTCTTGAAGTTATTAGTAAGAATACCTTCAAGTTTACTCCTCGTCTCCTCCTCGCTCCAGGTAACCCATTGAAGGTTCTCAACCCACTCAAGGTAACTCATTATTACACCACCTGCATTAGCTAGAATATCAGGTACTATCACTACCCCCCTCTTCGTTAAGTATTCTTCAGCCTCAGGGGTTGTTGGACCATTAGCGCCCTCCACTATTAACTTAGCCTTAACCCTAGATACGTTGTCAGCCCTAATCGTATCCTCTATTGCACATGGCATCAGTACGTCCGCATTCACGTATAATGCATCCTCTGGTGATAGTTTTTGACCATTGGGGTAATTAACTACTTTACCAGTCTTACTTACGATTTCCATGGCTTTTTCAACATCTATACCATTAGGATCATAGACAGTCCCCGATATGTCTGCTATTGCAATAACCTTAGCCCCCATTTTGCTCACCCAGTAGGCTACCCACTTGCCGACATTGCCAAAGCCGTGAACAGCCACCTTAACTCCATTTAAATCTCCGTTAAACAGATTCTTCCACGCTTCCCTAGCCATAATGGCTACACCAAAGCCAGTGGCGTATTCCCTAACAGGATTACCCCATAATTCAGCTGGTTTAGCCGTGAAGACTCCAGGTACATTCTTTCCAACTATCTTACTGTACTCATCAACCATCCAAGCCATTATCTGCGGGTTTGTGCCAACGTCCGGTGCAGGGATGTCAATGTCAGGACCTATGAAGCTGTATAATGCTCTAACATACCCCCTGGACAGCTCCTCCAGTTCATTAGTTTTAAGTGCCTTTGGATCAACCCTAACGGCGCCCTTACTACCACCGTATGGTATCCCGGCTAAACTATTCTTAAGGGTCATTAAGGTTGCTAATGCCATGTCATCCTCTAAGGTAACCTCTGGGTGGAACCTAATGCCTCCCTTAAATGGACCAAGGGCATTATTGTGTTGAACCCTATAACCTTCAAAGATTTCAACTGATCCATTAACCTTAACTGGTATTGATACTGCAATAACCCTCATTGGCCTGGATAAGTAATCGTAAATAATCTTGTCGAAACCCCCTATCTCAATTGCTCTCTTAAGGATCCTTAATGTATCCTGCAAGAATATTGACTGCATCGGCATTCCAAATATGGAACTCACATAGTTCACCAGAGGGTATTATTGATATGGCTTTATAAAGTTTTCTAATTACTTTATTTAACACACTATATTGATATATAATATATATTTTGTGTTTAAGTATGTAAACATACACATCCTTAGAGTGAATTACTATAGCCATAATTATTATTTATGCTTTTTAGTTAGTAAAATTGGGAAGTACTTTACTATTGAAAAATCCTTAGATTCAGAACACTGGTCATGGAACCTTAACTTAATGGTGCAGTAGGTTTTTAAAGCCAATGCGCAACTTAGTGATGTATGAGTTACTACGACGATGAGGAAAATATTCAGGGTGAGGATGAGCTTGAGGAGGCTAGAAGGAGGAAGCTTGAGGAGCTTCAGCGTAAGGCAGAGGAAGAGGAAAGGAAGAGAGCTGAGGAGGCTCAGAAGAGGGCTATTATAAGGGTTATTTTAACTCCTGAGGCTAGGAGTAGGCTTGATAACCTTAGGCTTGTTAAACCTGAGCTCGTTGAGTCCATTGAGAATCAGTTAATTGCCCTAGCCCAGTCAGGTAGGATTAAGGTTCCTATAACTGACGAAGAACTTAAAAAGATACTGGAAACGGTCTACAGCCAAACCAGGAGGGAGTACAGGATAAGGTTTAGGTGAATGATATGGCAACCCATAAGCCACTTGGCTTCAAGCTCAGGCTGGCGTCCGCAGGGAAGTCAAATAGGAATCCGCCAGCCTGGGTTATGGTTAAAACAGACAGAAAGGTTACGTACAACACTAAGCGTAGGAATTGGAGGAGGGTTAAGCTTAAGTTAGGGTGATTGAATGTCAACTAACGAGGTTATACTCACAATAAACCTAAAGGATGTGAAGGATGCATCAAGAAGAATAAGGGCACCCTACGCGGCTAGGTTCATTAAGAGAGTGGTGGCTAGGCATGTTAAGGTTGATGAGGATAAGGTTAAGTTAAATGAAAGCCTAAACAACATACTTTGGAGTAGGGGTATTCAAAAGCCTCCATTGAAAATTAAGGTTAAGGTAACTAAGCGTGAGGATGGTTCAGTAGTGGTTGAGTATCAAGGTTAATCTCCATTTAAATAATGTTGATTTTAAGCTAATAATGATGCAAATTAATCATGAACCACCATTAGTGTGGCCACGTAGAGCTGTTAAGTAATCTTTATAAACCCATGGGGCTACATGGATGATATGCCCAACTTCAGGAGTGTGCTAATACCAGCACCTAGGTCAAGGTTCATTAGAGTTAGGTGCAACCAATGCGGTAATGAGCAGATAATATTCGATCACGCCACAGTGGAGGTTAGGTGCCTAGTCTGCGGTAACCTACTTGCTAGGCCAACGGGGGGAAGGGCTGAAATACTTGGTACTGTTGTTAGGGTACTTGATTAAATGGGTTTTACACACTCATTATAACTACTTTAATTCCGCGCGTATAGTTAAGGTTTAAATCGAGGCGTTAGGTAGTGTTGATTGATGATGAGATGACGGTAGTCAGAGGAAGTGAAGATTAATGGGCGTCCTGAATAAATGTAGTAATCAACCCAAAACCTCCGTTATCCTCATCATTTCAAAACCTGTGGTTGAGTCACCAACTACCGCACCCTTATTATTGGCAATCATGCCGCTCCTAATTAGGCTAATACCCCTATTTATTGTACCTACGCCTACCCTTAAACCGAAGAAGTCCCTTAGGAAGCCAACATCCTCTTCATCAACCTCAGGGGAGATTAACACGCCTCTATCATTCACCACCGCTAGGGAGCCGATTATGTATAATCCCCTAATATCCCTAATCTCAAGTTCAACACCTAAGTTATCTCTGATCAAGTTCACGTACTCCCGTTCAATTATTGGCGACACTAGCCCCCTCTTGTTATTAATCAGGATTAAGTTAGCTATAGCGGTATACTTAGATGGTAAAACAGCAATGTTTAAGTCCCCTAATGACCTCTTCAACTGGTCAAGCTCCTCATCCCTAATTATTGAGGGTACTAATACGCCATTATTGTTCATGACCGTGAAGACCCCTAGGAGTGGGGATCTGCCTATTGTCAACTTAATTACCTTAACCTTGAGGGTATCCTCAACATGCTTATCAATCTTCTCAGGGGAATCCATGGGTATTAATGCGTACTCGTCGTTAGTTGCCATGTAGACGCCTATACTAGCTGTACCATAAATCCTAATGGGCATTATGTCAAACTTACTGACTGACACTGAGACCGTTTAATTAAGCCGTTTTATAAACCATATTCAAAGTTAAGTTGATACACCCAGTAGTTTAACTTCACTTTCCCCATGGGTTATCTCATTAACCTTTCCGATAACCGTATCCTGTAGTCCCGCCGGTACCTCCAATTGGAGAATTAAGTTGCCTGAATCATCATACTGCTCCTTAAGTATCCTCCCCATTCTGGCTAAGGCTGACTTAACCCTCTGCCCATGCTCAGGACCAACGGTTACCTCCATGGTGGCTACAGCGACCTTTATGGGTATGACTCTTTGAAGGGCCTTCAACACATCATTAATCTGCTCATCAACACCCTTAAATGGATCAATGGTTACATCTACATTATTTAAGGCTAACTCAACCCTCTGGGGTGGTAAGGGGGCCTTAGTCCTAGCGTCAATGCAATTCCTACTAATCCAGTCTATTATCTGCTTCTTCTTATCCTCAATAAGCCTCCTCCTCTGTTCTGAAGTTAACGGTATTTCAGCATTCCTTAGTATTATCTCAGCAGCCTTCCTATGATCAGTTGTACCAAAGACTCTCTTAAGGGCTATTTCAGATGCCCTTAATCCCCTCTTTGAATCTCTAAATACGGTGTCAGTTATGAGGACTTTATCTAAACTAATTGGTTTACCTAGCTTAAATTCAAGGGCGTGGTCAGGGTCAACGATTATCTCGAAATGCTCACCCTTAGCATCATACTTAACTGTAACCACTCTCCTACTTGACATGAGAACTAACTCACACAGTTAGTTAAAAACATTACTTAATTTTAGCCATCCTGGCTACGCCGCCTAAATGATCCCATATTCTAAGCAGTTCATTAGCCTTGGCGACACGTTCACTACCCATTATACCAGTCTTGATTATAGGGGCCTTAAAGCCAACTGCTATGTGCGCTAGTAATCCGCTTTCAGTGTCACCAGACCTATGTGAAACCACTATCCTGTATCCATTATTTAATGCGAGCCTAACGGTCTCATGAGCCCTTGTCACTGTACCTATCTGGTCAACTTTAATTAAAACGGCATTAGCAGCCTTCTCACGAATACCTATTGCTAATCTATCTGGGTTTGTTGTGAATAAATCATCACCAACAATTAACCTATCCTTAAATAAGGCCGTTAATTCAGCGAAGGATTGGAAATCCTCCTCATGGAATGGATCCTCAACGTACATTAGGTTGTACTTCTCAATTATGCCCCTTATTCTCTCAAAATGCTCCTTTGGCGTTAGTTCCCTCCCCTCATTAGTGTATACGTAGGCTTTACCATTCCACATGCTTGATGATGCGGCATCAATACCTAAACCAATCTCAACACCTAATCTCCTTGAAACCTCCTTAACCGCTGAACTAAGCACCTCAAGGGCCTTATCAGTGGATATTTTAGCCGTCCACGCACCCTCATCATTCCTACCACCAGCAAATGTTGGGTCCTCTTTAGCAAGTATCTTCCCAACCTCCCTATGAACCTCCATGTTAGTGTACACGGCAGTGTATATGTCCGGCGCACCATAGGGTAGGATTAAAAACTCTTGATAATCAGGCCCAAGACCCCTACTGTGTTTACCACCACCGATAGTGTTGCCTAATGGGTATGGTATTACGTTAGCCAGTGAACCACCAATAACTTGATATGGCCATAACCCCTTTGAATCAGCCACCGCCACTACATTAGCCATTGAGGTTGCTACAGCAACAGCCCCCCCTATTTTAGAGAAGTCCCAGGTTCCATCAACCTCCTCAAGTTTCTTATCAACCGCAACCTGGTTAACCGCATCCATACCTATTAGGCTTGGTTCAACCCACCTCTTGAATACGTCTATCGCTGCATCAACGCCATCATCCGGGAAGTACTTAACCTCATGCTTACCCCTTGATGCGCCTGCTGGTGCAATAGCCCTACCCCACCCATCCTCAAGATGCACCTCAACCTCAACCGTTAAATCACCCCTACCTGTGAAAACCTTTCTAATACCCAGTTTACTTATCCTAGTCCCCATGGGTTCACCACCTGGTTCAGGATTAAAATGTATTTCTAACAAATATTAACGGTCATTAAGCTAGGTGGATAAGCAGTAGTATTAGGTAGCCTAGGTGGGCTACTGGGTTTACGGCGCTCACTATTGCCACCGCCGGTGCAAACACTATTGATACTGTGTTAACTACTTTTATTAATGGGTTTAGGGATGGGCCTGCAGTATCCTTAAATGGGTCACCCACTACGTCACCAATGACAGCGTTCTTATGGGCTACACTACCCTTACCTCCAAGTTCAGGGTCAAGCATTGCTTCAATAAGTTTCTTAGCGTTATCCCATGCGCCACCAGCATTAGCCATTAGTAAAGCCCTAGGGAACCCAACTATTATGGTACCTAGTATTAAGCCGGCTAAGGCAACCCAACCTAGGGTTAAGCCAACCACTATGGGCATTGCTACAGCCAGTAATGCTGGAGCCATGAATTCCCTTAAGGCATGCCTAGTAGCAATGTCTATTGCCTTATCGTAGTCAGGCTTATCTAAACCCTCAAGAATCCTCTTCGTCCTGAATTGCCTCCTAATCTCCTCAACAAGCTCCGAGGCAGCTTTACCCACGGCTATGAGCAATCTTGATGAGAATACGTAAACCAAGACAGCGCCCATTAATATACCCACTAGTAGCAGTGGGTTAATCACGTTTAGGTAGTTTAATGCAGCTGTTAAAACACCATTATCACTTGGGGTACTGTAGCTAATTGCCTCGTAAATGAAGCCTATGAATAAGACCAGTGAGGCCAAGCCAGCGCTGGCTATTGCATAACCCTTTGTTGTAGCCTTATAAGTGTTCCCTATTGCATCAAGGGCATCAGTCACCATCCTCGTTTCACCGCCAAGTCCAGCCATTTCCACTAACCCGTTAGCATTATCACTAACTGGCCCATACGAATCCAGCGAAATAACTATGCCAGCTAAGCTCAGTAATCCAACAGACGCTAAGGCAGTACCCATTATGCCCCCCTCAATAGGCATTGAGGCTGGTATGTAGATGTAGCCGAGGTAAAACGATACCCCAAGTGCCACTGCAACTATCAGTATAACTGGTGTGGCGCTCAGTAGGCCATATGAGTAACCTGCAACTATTACGTTTGATGCTGATAATGATGCTTGCCTAGCAATATCCTTAACGGGCTCGTAAGTGTAGTGGGTGAAGTACTGGGTTATGTATAGTACCGCTACTGCAGTTATGAAGCCCATTATTACGCTAACTGAAAGGGCCATGGCCTCCGGTGGCTTAACTATTAACATTGAATACGCTATAATGAGTATTGAACTAATGAGTACAGTCACTATTAGGGAGTTACCCAGCTTCCTCATTGATGCTAAGGCAATGTCCCTCCCATTAACCCTACCCCTCACTGCCTGTATGCCTATTAGCGTTGAGAGGAGTACGAGTGATGTTATTGACAACATCAGTGACGCGAACACCTTAGGTATATTAAACACTGAAATAAGTATAAGTGACCCAGTGAGCACAACTATGAAACTCTCGTAAACGTCACTAGCCATGCCTGCGACGTCACCCACATTATCACCAACGTTATCAGCTATGACTCCTGGGTTCCTTGGGTCGTCTTCAGGTATGTTTGACTCAACCTTACCAACCATGTCTGCACCCCAGTCAGCAGCCTTAGTGTAAATACCCCCTGCAACCCTAATGAAGAGTGACATTAGGCTTGCACCAAGGGCTACAGGAGCTATTGCAATGGCCCAATCCCTAGTTAAGGTGGAGTAGGCTATGTAAAGTGATGAAACCGTTAATACTGCTATGCTAGCTAGTATAATACCCATGACGCTCCCAGCCCTGAAGGAAACCTTAAGGGCCTCGTTAATACCCCTTTTAGCCGCGGCGGCAGTTCTTGAGGCGCTCCTAGTCGTAACGTACATTCCAATATAACCCGCTAATCCACTACCCAAGGCTCCGAGGGCGAATGACATCATTGAAAAAGCGGTTAATGATAATGAGTGAAAGAGTAGGTAATATGTTGCACCTATCGTCAGCATTAGGATAAGCCCTGTTGGGAAAATGACCTTGTACTCTCTCTTAAGGAATGCCCCTGCACCCTTGGCTATTAGGTCACTTATCTCCTTCAGTTTCTCATCTCCAGGATCCCTTGAGAGAACCCAGTAAGTGTTATATAATGCATAGGCTAATCCAATTAATGGTATTACTAAGGGTAGGTTTAGGGGATTTAATGAAACTACCATGACTATGGATTAGTAAATAGGTCTTATAAGGATTATTTATAACAATATACTGAGTGCACTATATTCATAATTATAAAAGTGATATCATATTTCCCAATAACACTCATTAGACCACTGCTTAAAGCTTTTAAACAAATCAATTAGATATCTAACTAATGTTACTGGAGGAGAGGCAGAAGAAGTCAGGTAAGGAGACGGGCAGAATACTTCTAATAGACTGGTTCACACCCGCAATATTAACTGAAGAGGAAACCTCACTAGTAAAGTTCACTGAGGTTCCCATTAAATCCTTCATCAATGAGTTCAATGATTACGTCGCTCAAGGCCTTAAAATATTCAACATGCTTAATAATAAGGAATCAGAAATAGCATTAAGAGTAGCGGGAGCTAAGGTGCCAAGTGATAGAGTTGAGATGTCGGTAGAGGACATAAGGTATATAGTGCCTGGTTCATTAATCTTCTACATCTATGTTGATGCTAAGGCCATGGAGCCATTAAGGATTTATAAAATTGAATTAAAGGGCTGAGTGTTTAACGTTAAACAACACTTAACTTAGCTCTGCTGCACCCATTTTAATGCTAGTAACAGACACCCTAATAGTAACACCTGGACCAACTGAAATACCCCACAGAATACTCCTAGCTATAGCTAAACGCACCACTAATCCTGACCTTGATCCAGGATTCTTCAAGCTTTATGATGAGGCTAGGTTAATGCTAGCTAACATGCTTGGTACTGAGAAGAGGAACATTGTCATATGGGTTGGTGAAGCCATGAGCGGCCTAGAGGCTGCGGTGGCTAATTTAATAAGGGGTAATGATAAGGTAGCTGTCTTAAGTAACGGTTTCTTCGGCGACGCATTCTCAGACCTGGTCTCATCATACGGTGGCATTCCATTACTCCACAGAGTTAACTACAGTACTGTTCTTGACCCAGATAAGGTTGCTTCATTCCTTAGAAATGAGGCTAAGGAGGCTAAGGTAGTTACAATGGTTCACTGTGAAACCCCAAGTGGTACATTGAATAATTTAAAGGAATTAGCCAAGGTGATTAAATCTGAGGGTAAACTTCTAATTGTTGATGCAGTGTCGTCAATGGGTGGCGTTAACATAGACGTTAAGTGGGGTATTGACATACTCATTGGGGGTAGTCAAAAGGTACTTAACCTACCCTCAGGCTTAACAATACTGGCAATTAGTGATGATGCTTGGGGTGAAATAGAGAAAGTCAACTACAAGGGTTTCTACCTAAACATTAGGTATTGGAAAGATGCAGTGGAGAGAATGGAATTCCCCTATACCCACAGTGAACCGTTAGTAAATGGTCTAGTAGAGTCATTGAAAATGATTAATGAGGAGGGGTTAAGCAACGTATATAGTAGGCATAGGTCAATAGCGCACGGTGTAGTTAAGGCTATTGAATCCATGGGCCTTAAGCTAGTGCCAGACTCAGAGGATTACTCAAGTCCAACGGTGACGGCGTTCTATGCACCTAACGGCTTAAGTGACGTTAAGGTTAGGGAAGCTGCATTAAAGTATGGTGCATTCATTGCTGGTTCCTGGGGGCCATTAAGGGGGAAGGTGCTTAGAATTGGGCACATGGGCTACACAGCCTCCTTAAGCATAATGACCAGTACCTTAACGGCGCTTGCCAAGGCCCTTAATGATTCAGGGTACAGGGTTAAAATTGGGGATGTTATTGAAGCCTTCCTAAGCGGTGTCGGTGCATGAGCCTCTTCACAAGGGAAAGCACAGGCTTGGTAAGGGAGGTTGGGCCGCTTAAGGCATTATTAGTAAGCATGGGTTATAATGGCTTCCTAATAGTACCATTCGTGTACTTAACTGGAATATACCTATACGGTGGGGGTAATGCAGCCTATGTAGCATTAATTGCCTCATGGCTAATGTTCATACCTGGGGTAATTATGTGGTACTTAATAACCCGCCAATACCCAAGGACTGGCGGCGACTACGTTTACTTCTCCAGGCTTAACCCACCAGTGGGTTTCGCAGCTTGGTTTAATTTCGCTATTGGCGAGATGCTTTACGATGCAGTATTAGTGTACTTCTCAATAAGCCAATTAGGCATGGTCCTTCAAGCATTAGGTAATCCACTTGCAAGCATCATAGTGAGTCCAAGGTATGAATTTGCCATAGCCGTGGCATTAGTGGTAGTGTTGATAATGGTGAATGTTGCGTCAGCCAGGGCTGGCTTAACAATATTCATGGTTATATCGGCCGTAGCCCTATTAACCTTCATAGCCTCAGCAGTGTACATTGCCTTACTTCCAGAAAGCCTAATTAAAGGTTCCCTAGGGTCAGCTTACGTTGAGGCTTTAGTAAACGCCAATAAGGCTTCACCAGTGGGTGGGGTGTATGGTGTACTTGGTATGGCTTCGTTCACAACGGCTGTTTGGGCATACGTTAACTTCCCAGCCACAATAGGTGGTGAGATTAGGAGGGATAGGGTGACGGCATTACTTGGTGTTGTTGGAATGTTCGTAATGGGTGGCTTATTCTTCACGTTATTCGTTGTCTCGTTTCTAAGGAGCCTTGGGGTCAACTTCTACATTGGTGCAAGCTACATGAATGCATACGGGATAGATGATGGCTTCATTCTTGTTAACCCAGGCGCCGACTTAGCATTAATACACACGCCCATAGCAGTGGCATTAGCATACTCATCAGTACTCTGGTATATTGCCCCAGTCACAGGGGTCATTATTCAGGTATCAAGGTACCTGTTAGCCTTCTCAATGGATAGGGTTTTACCAGGAGTATTCTCCTACGTTAACCCAAGGACCCACTCACCTATTGTAGCCCACTTATTTGACTTGGCAGTAACGGTAGCCTTAATGTATATTCTAATCCTAACACCCTTCAGTTCAGCGCTCCTTTACGCCTTAGATCTTGACGCCTTAATTCTACTGGTCTTCACATTCATAGTCTCAGTGCTCCTGGCCTTAATCATATACATTAAGGGTGCCACTAAACTTAAGGTAAGTAAAGCTCTCATAATTCCCCTAACGGCAATCTACCTAGCTTTCCTACTAATATTCGCATACTACTGGTTAACGCAACCCCAGTACTACCTTTACGTGACAGGAAATCCAATGCAACTGCTGGCTGAGTCATCAGTAATATTCGTGATTGGTTTGGTAATATTCACTATAGCTAAGTACATTAGGGATAAGGAGGGAATACCACTAAGCCTAGTTTACGAGGAAATCCCACCAGAGTAAGAGTTCAGCCTTCATTGTGGTTGTTAGTTACTTGACTTCTTTACTTCTTCTTTCCTCCTCGTGTAGTCTATGGGGTTAATTCTCTTTGGGGGTATGGGGGTTTTCATTGGGTGCTTCCCTTTACCTCACAACTGCTCACAGTAGCACTCTCTAATCAAGCATTAACCACAAGGTACATAAGCCTTACACATACAGCATCAACCCACTTAACAACACTAAGAGAAATTAAAAACGACGAATAATAATGCAAAAGCGCTACAGACCTACCTTAAATGTAGAATCCTTAAACCTTTAATACATTAAATATAGGAAATTAACCATCACTCATTAACCCCACTCAATGACATTATTAATGAAACAGATTCTAGGAACCTCCTACCTCTATCACTCAGTTTATTAAATCTACAAACCCTCTTAACATCCCTACTGCAGTAATCATCATACCTTTCAATAAGGCCAAGATCATAAGCAGCTTGAATAATCCACTCACCATACCCCCACTCATGGATTAAATCCAGGACCTCCCTAGTATACGGTGACCTACCCTTAACCCGCTCAAAATCATCAATAGCCATTAGTAGCCTGATGATTGCTAAGGGGCCCACAGGCATTAGAGGTCTGCGTGTCTGAAAATTAGACACGCAATTTAAAAACCTTTCGCATTGGAAGCAAGCATCAATAACCATTGCATCTTAATGCATATTTCCTAGGCTATGTAGTTCACTGGGTTCCTTTATGGGGGCTAATTTAATGAGGTTATTATTAAACCTTGCTAAGGTGTTTAGTCCTTATTTACAATATTTATGTGAATTTTCAATATTTAATGAGGATAGGTTTAAAGTTCCGGCGTGGAACCTTTTTGACCCAAGGCCTAAAAGCTCCAGGAATGAACTATATGATAGGAGGCAGGAACTTGATTTTTTAGATAAAATGATGAATAGACCGCTTACATTAGTTCTTGGTATTAGGCGCATTGGTAAAACTTCCTTAATAAAGGCTTTTCTTGAGCCGTATAATGGTTTTTATGTTGATCTTCGTGGGGTTAACACTCAATTAGACTTATATGAGAGGTTAGCTCAAGGTCTTTCTGAGGGTTTAAGTAAACTTAAGGGTTACTTAATGAGTATAAGAGGTGTAAGTATCATGGGTTTTAGTGTTAGTCTTAAGTGGCGTGGGCAGAATTCCATTAACCTACTAGGCCTACTGGAGGAGCTTGGCGGTTTATTATCGTGCTTGATGAGGTTCAGGAGGTAGGAGGTCAGCTAGGAGAGGTAAATTGGTTTTAAGGGCTATAGCTAATGGTGCTAAATCATGGAGTGGTGTTAGGCGTTTCGTAGAGGAGGAGACTGGTGAAACTATACCTAAGTCATCATTAACGCGGGTAGTTAATAGACTGGAGGAATTAAGTATTATTAAGGATTATCAATTCCTTGATCCAATACACCGTGAGGCAGCTAAGGTACTACGTTAATTCACTATAATTAATGAAGGGTGAAGTAGGTTAAGTAGGCAAATATTCATTAATGTAAGCTAAGCGCATTAATTTAATATCCCCCATCATTTACAGTGGGAGAAACGATTTGTTTAAACAGTTATAAAGGGGTTTTAGAGAAACTAGGTATGGGTGTGGCTGGGCCTGAGGAGAGGGTACTGCTTGCATTATTCATGCAGTCCGCGGTTAGTGAAAATAAGGCCATAAGCGTGAGTATGTTAGCTAAGATAATTAATAGTGAGGTAAGTCTAGTGAATAGCATCTTGAAATCACTGATTGATCAGGGTTATGTGTCTCTGAAGGATAATAATGTTTTCTTAACCAGTAAGGGATTAATGAGGGTTTTAAGCAGGTTCTCATGAATTAGGCGTTTACTTACCCTTTCTTTTAGCAAATGGATAGACTGGTATGGGTCCTTTCAATCCTGCTAATTCCCACCTATCATTTATTACTGTTGCTGCCCCAACCCACATTGTGAATAACGAATCTATGAAGCCAATGTAGCCTGCAGGCTTAAGAGCACCAGGTATTTTACCCATTACAGTAGTCATTGATGATGATAGGGATGTGAGTGGTATTGCGTAGAGTATGAAGGTTACTAGTAGGAGTAGTAGAGTTAAGTTTAATGCCAGGTTCATCTTAAAGCTACCTACCCAGTAGAAGAATGTCATTATTGCAAACGCCACTGCAAGTAATCCAACTAGGTGAGCAACCTCCAATGAGGAGAACCAACCGGCTACAATACCCATATGGGCAACTGCGAATGTTAAAAAGAACGCTGAGTACGTGCCAAACGCCGTAGCACCAAAGGTATTACCATTATTATACTCCCAATTAGCGGCAACGAGTAGAAAGACCCCTCCAAATACTAACGCTGGGGCAATCATAACTATGCTTTCACTCCATGGGTAGAAGCCCATGGCGTATATTGATAGTATGAACAGGCTGAACCCGTAGGAGAATATTCCAAGTGCTGTTGGATCAGCCTTCTTAATCGTAACCATAGTGGAAGCCATACCACTTTTATAAATTTAAATGCTTATAAGATTTATTTCAAAACAATAGTGAAATGAATGAAAGTCTAGTTAAGTTAATTATTTAGTAAACCTTATTATCATTAAGCATATAGATTATGAGACTTTAATCTAATTCAATAAAACCTATGAATAGGGAAGATTCCTATGGGTGTTCAAGCATTAACTCAACGTAACCAGTGCCTATTGGCACATACTTACCTGATATAATGTTCTCCACAACCCCCTTAAACTTCTCACTTTCACCCATGTAGGCTGCTTCAATCAGGTTCTTCACAGTTACCTCAAAGGCTGCCCTAGCTAATGGGCTAACCTTCTGGCCTGCCACACCATGCCTTCCAATTTGCCTAACCTTACCATCCCAAGTCATTACGTCCGCAACCATCATTAGGTGCCTAGTATCAACATCTAGGCCTTGGTCATCTAACACAGCCTTTAGTTCCCTCATTATCATGGTTCTAGCGGCCTCAATACCGAGAACTTCAGCCACCTCATGTATATCGTGTGATATTGTCCTTGCTGAGTCAACCTCATCCAGTAGTAGTACTGCCTCCAGGTTTGTTCCCTCAGTGTATATTACGTACTCATTGTTATCGGTTTTCATGACTAAGGCCTTCTTAATCCCCCTTATGCCAGCTACCTTAGTTTGAAGAATCTTATCCCTCATCTTCTTTAATGCCGACACCTCCTGGGCATTAACAGTTATGCTAATCGTATTACCCTCAACTGTTATTTCCCCTGCCTTACCTTTAATTCTATCTAACGCCTTCTTAACATCATTGACCGTTAATCCCCTGTACCTTAACGCATCCTCATCTAGGGTTACTATTATTGTTGAGTTGAAGTAATCCACATCAACGCTCTTAGCCAAATTCTCAATAGTTATTACCTGTATCCTCTTAGCAACATCATGAGCCTTCTCCTCATCATGAGCGTACTCTGGTTTAAGGTAAATAGTCATCCTAGGTACCTGGGGTTTCCTCCTAGCATCAATTATCTCAATTAACCTAGGTAAGCCTAGAGCCATTGAGAATTCCCTTAACCCAGCGTAGTGGAATGTTCTCAGTATCATTTGGGTTGATGGTTCACCAACACTTTGAGCCGTAACTATGCCTATTGCCTCACCTGGGTCAACAATCGACTTATAGTACTCAGCGACGATAGCCTTCATAACCCTCTCAAGTTGCCTATCAGATAACTTAACATTATTCAACCTATTAAGCAGTTCATTAACCAGCCTACTGGGTAACACTTCCTTAAGGGTTTCAATCCTTGACTTAACCTCCTCCTGGCTCAAATACTGCTCAGCCACTTGTCATCACCCTCCTTATTATCTCATCTATGTTTAACCTACCATGGTCACTCTTAGAAACATCAATACCATCTTCACCATACCTGAATTGAATTATTGCATCCTGTGAATCCCTAACAGTACCATCATAGGCCACGTAGATGTCCTGCATTGCGTTAATCAGCCTCCTCTGCGCATACCCACTCTGGGAAGTCCTCACTGCAGTTTCAACTAACCCATCCCTACCACCACCTGCGTGGAAGAAGTACTCTATTGGAGATAACCCATCCCTGAAGTTACTCTTAACGAAACCCCTGGCCTCAGGACCCTTATCACCAGGTAGGAAGTGCGGTAGGGTCCTGTCAGTAAAACCACGCCTATACCTCTCACCCCTTATTGTCTGTTGACCTAGGGCAGCGGTCATTTGTGCGGCATTTAGTAGACTCCCCCTAGCGCCTGTTTTAGCCATTATGTAAACTTCAGATTCCTTATTCATGTAATCATCAACTATCTTGGATGCCTCCTCCCTAATCTTCGATAATGTCTCAGCAAGTTTATCCTCAAGGGTCTCCTCAATTGTCTTACCGGGCTCAGCCTCAAGCGCACCCTTGTAGTATCTATTGAGTAATTCATAGGCCTCCTTAATGTAAGTGTTCTTAACCTCATCAAGCTTCCTCATCGCCTCCTCAGGTAGGTTAAGGGAATCGAGGGCCATTGTGAAGCCCCTTATGTCAATGAACCTTATTATTAACCTAAACATTGAGTCAATCCACCTCCTACCGAATTCATTACCATACCTCTTAACCAATACGTGAAGTAGTGAATCAACCTGCTCAGCGCCAATGGACTTCTTATCCAGTACACCAGTGGCTAGGTAACCATTAACTACCACGATGTATTCATCAGTATCGCACCTATATGGATCACTGCACGTTGACTTGAATGATGTTGCTTGAGTGAAGTTGAAGTCCTTAGGCAGTAGGGTTGATATTAATTGCTTACCTGTCCAAAGCTCCACAGGGTGCATTATGGCTGGTTCCTCAAGTTGCACATTTTCCCTAACCGCACCAAGTATGAATAATGCCTTCTCCCTAGTTAATACATTACCCTTCCTTGAGAGTAAATAACCTCCAGTTATGTAATCTTGCCTAGCCCCTATTATTGGGCCACCGTACCTTGGGGTTACTATGAAGTTCTGAACAAGCATTATTGTCCTAGCCTCAGCCCTAGCCTCAGGGGTTTGGGGGACGTGGAGATTCATCTCATCCCCATCGAAGTCAGCGTTGTATGGTGGGCATACTGCTAAGTGAAGCCTGAAGGTTCTACCAGGCAGTACCTTAACTATGTGGCACATTATCGACATCTTATGGAGGCTTGGCTGCCTATTGAAGAGGACGTAGTCACCATCCATTAGATGCCTCTCAATCATCCAACCAGGTTGAATTTGCTGAGCTAGCTCACTTCTATCTCTCCTAACCTTAAGCTCAATCTTCTTACCATCAGGTGTAATAACCCTATTAGCCCCAGGCCAAGTCTCAGGTCCATTAACTACGAGCATTCTCATTAAATCAATGTTCCACTCAGTGACCGGTTCTACAACGGTAAGCTCCTTAGCTATATCAATGGGTACACCAACCTCATTAATGCTTAAATTAGGGTCAGGGCTAATTACAGTCCTAGCCGAGAACTCAACCCTCTTACCTGATAAACTACCCCTAAACCTACCCTCCTTCCCCTTAAGCCTCTGGGCAATACCCTTAAGTGGTCTCTTGCTCCTATGCCTAGCCTGAATACCACCTGGTAACTCATTATCAATGTATGTCGCAACGTTAGCTTGAAGTGAGTCCCAAAGATCAAGTATTGAGGTTGTGGGTGAACCAGACTCTATGGCATTCCTAAGCTTCTCATTATACCTAAGTATTGTTGTTAACGCGTGTGTTAAATCATCTGCACTGGTTTGGCCACTAGGTAACTGTATTGACGGCCTAACCTGAGGTGGTGGTACAGGTAGTACTGTTAAGACAGCCCACTCAGGCCTAGCCGTTGAGGGATTCCAGCCAAGTAACTCAAGGTCCTCATCAGGCACCTTCTCAAGCCACTCCCTTATGTTAACTGGATCAAGCCTAGTTAACCTACCATCCTCAGACTCGGTGTAGAACTTGAATGGTTTATCAAGCCTAATCTTAGGCTGAGGGGCACCACAGTGTGGGCATGTTGACCTAGCAGCCGCCCTCTTCTTAACCCTAAGAATTAACCTATCTGAGAGAGCCCTCCAATGCTTCTTAAGTTTCCTAATCCTTTCCGAGTACTTCTTATACTCCTCATCAGTTAACTTTAATCTTCCGCAATTAGGGCACGTTGCCCTCAGTATGTCGTAAATAGGCTTGACGAACTCAGGATGAACAACGGGCCTAACTAGCTCAATTCTACCAAAGTGTCCAGGGCACCTCCTCCAGTCATTACCACAGGTTTCACACCTAGCCTCAGGTTCATCAACACCAAGCCTCCTATCCATTAACCCGCCTTTAACTGGGTTACCGGCTTCATCATATGTCTCTGAGGTTGTTACTTCCATTACAGACATTTTTCGTATTAAATCAGGTGAAAGGACATTGAAGCTTATTTCCTTAATTACCTTAAGCGGAATATTATCCTCACCGCCTGCTTGATTAGAATAAGACATTCTAAGATCACCATAGTACCCGTCGGGTTTATAAAACTTTTTCTCCCAATTAAGGGTACTCCAGGTTTCATGCCTTAATGCTTGCCTTAACCTCAATCATGTTTCTCTTAATCCCCTTCTCGATGGGTAATGGTTTCATGGCCACAGCCATCAGTATAACCTCCCTAGTAGCCTTTATTGTACGGAGCATTTTAAGCTGCTTGATAGCCCTATATCGTTTATATTCCTGAATAATGTTAATGGACATACGTCCACTGATTAACTAGCCTCCTTATAAGCTTTTCTCACGTTGTTAACACAACCTAAATAATCCCCACCGCACTCCTTCACCATGTTAATGATCTTAATAACATGAAGGGTCTCCACGGCATCATGAGTTCTAATGATATCTACACCCACGTAGGCTAAGTATGCATGCAGCCCCAGTGTACCCCAAATGGAGTCCTCAATATCAACACCCAGTAGCCTCCTAATGAACCCCTTTCTAGACACACCAACGCAAATGGGCCGATTAAGTTCCATCCTTATCCTGGCTACATTTGCAACAAGGTAAATATCCCTATAGGGCCAGTCATCGTAACGCGTATTGGTTACTTGCCTATTAGGCTCCAGGTTTTGATCCCTATCAAGGGGTGGGAAACCTATGCATGGGTCAATTATAATGTCATCAACACCCATTGATTCAGCCATATTAATACTCCACTTAGCCTCATTAATAACCGCATCAACGGGATTTAAACTACTCTGTGTCCTTTCCCGTGCGCAAAGTATCATAGTTAACCCATGCTCCTTAGCCACCATTGCTAACTCATTACTGTACCTTAGGCCAGTCACATCGTTCAATATGTCTATGCCCAATTTAGCCACCTCAGAAGCAACACGGGGCCTAAAGGTATCCACTGATAGGATTGCCCTATCGCCCAATTCCCGTCTTAGCAGGTTCACAGCCCACTTAAGCCTACTTAACTCAACATCCTCAGGAACCCAAGTCCTCTTAAACGGTGCAGTGGACATTCCCCCAATGTCAAAGATCCTTACACCAGCCTTGAACGCCCCCGCAGCGAACTTTAGTAATTCCTCCTCGGTTGATTTAACGCTGGTTAAGTAGAATGATTCAGGGCTTACATTAATGACAGCCATAACCTCAGGGGTGTTTAACTTAAGTTTCATTAAATATGATTTTTCAATGGGTCGATTTAAAAATTACCCTTAACATTTAACCAAGCAGTGTTCAGAATTTGCGAATATATGCATAATATTTAAATTAAATAGCCATTGATGCGGCTATGGTTGATGTAGGGGAGAAGGCGCCTGACTTCGAGCTCTTGGACACAGACCTAAAGGTAAGAAGGCTAGGCGATTTTCTAGGTAAGGGGAGGCCTGTAGTTATATTAACCTTCCCAGCAGCGTTCAGCCCAGTATGCACTAAGGAGTTGTGCACAATAAGAGATAACATGAGTCTATTGAATAAGGCTAATGCTGAGGTGATAGCCATAAGCGTCGATCAGCCATGGGCATTAAAGGCCTTTAAGGAGGCCAATAAGTTAAACTTCACACTACTGAGCGACTTCAATAGGCAATTCATTGAAAAGTATGGTCTAGTACTTGAGGACTTGCTTGGATTAAAGAAGCTAGCTAAGAGGGCAGCCTTCATACTTGATGAGCAAGGTATTATAAAATACAAGTGGGTTAGTGATGATCCAAGAAATGAGCCACCCTATAAGGAGATATTGAATATAGTCACTGCCATGAGTGTTGGTAAAAGTGGCGGATGTGGATGACGTCCCAGTATTTTATCAATAGAGTTGACTAGTGATCTACTGGTTAAACGCAGTCATTATCTCATATTGGGTTAGGTAATCCATTGCAAGCAGTAATCATATTGGAGTAAGTAAATTCACTTTCCTAAAGTAACCTTAAATGTAATCTACGTTTAGGCGAACTAGTAACCCTATACTCTATTGAATAATAAGGCATTGTTCGCATGCATAATATGTGACTATTTTTAACTGATATAGAAGAGTTAGGAGCTACACCATGAGTAGGCGCCTATATTTGACAGTAATGCATATAAGTACCTTATACATGGTAAACTTGTAATGGATAGTGTTATTGTTGAGGAGTTCAGTGGTGGTGTGGAGAAATCAAAGGTTTACTCAATGGTTAATGGAAAGCTCATTGAATTATCCTTTAATAGAATGGTTAGTACTGGCTTAATTGAGTTTAAGATAGCAACGATAACTCCAGTTAATGAGGAGGAGTTTTCAATAATAGCCCCAGCGGTTGGTTCACTTGGCTTTTACGCTGATTACGTTAAGGATTCGAAAATGGCTGTACTCATACCATCAGTCACGCTTAAGGGCATTAAGAGCATCAATGATTTAAAGGTTCTGCTAAATGCGTTAAGTGAACTTATAGAGGAGATGTCATATATGACTAATACTCCTATTTCAAATATAGAGATTGCGTTAATGCTGAGTGACAAGGGTTGGTTAGTAAGCAGTAATAATAATGAGGCTTATAAGGTAATTAGGATTAATGATATTGCCTCAACAATATCAATAAACTTGAGTGGTGGATTAACTGTTGGTTCGGCTAACGTAAGCATTAGTGTGATTGGGAAAATAAGGAATAGTGACTGTGTGGTTAAGGGTATCTCTGAACTTGGCTTAAACAATATAGAGAACTACGGTTACGTGATACTGGCTAGTGGATCAATAAGAACTCTTGGCTTATTAACAATACTAACTGATAAGCTTGAAAACGCCGTGACTAGGGTGATTAATGAGTGCAGCCGCCTTTAGGTAACGTGGTTATAGTAATCGTAATGATGGAGGCGTTTCTAATAATGGTGTTGGGCTACATGATGTATGATGTTAAGGCTAGGTTAACTAAAGGAATGATGAAGATAATTAACGAGGGTATTAAGATTGATTCCTCATCTACCAATGATAGTAGACCGAGGCTGAACACTGATGAGGTTAAGGTACTTAAGTACCTTATGAGTAGAGGCAAGCCTGTTATTCAATCAGTTATAGGTAAGGAACTTAATATACCTAAGTCAACCCTCTTTAGGATAATTAAGAGACTGAGTGAACTAGGGTTAATTAATGTTGAGAAGAAGGGTAAGTATAATTATGTTTATATTCAGAGGACTCAAGACGTCTTAAGTATACTTAAGTCAATTAATGAGGACTCCTCCTAGGTTCCCTAGGCGTTACCCCTGGTTGTTAATCTCCAGTATGAATACTGTGAAGGATCATTAAATTAGTAAAGACTCCTACCCCTAGCGTAACCAAGCATATCTCTAATATACCTATACAGTAGTGGATCCATCTCCCCCTTCTCACTCACCCTGAGTAGTGCCATTATAAACCACTTCCTAACCTCATCACTGACCTTAGATAATTTATCAGCAACGTAAAGCGGCATTGGGTAATTTTCCCTACTCATCATTAGCGATACGGTCTTCAATACATCTGGGTTCTTGAGTACATTCTCACCGGCCTCAACGTAAATTGGGGGACTACCACCATTAACCTGCATGTAGAATCCCACTACCCCACTACGTATATTAACTGGTGTTGTGATTAGAATGGAATCCATACCCTTCTCTCTGAACCTTTCAAATAGGGTGAAGAATAATGCTACCTCATTTATGGGCTTCTCAATACCCATTAACCTACCGGTAATGCGGTTAATACGCACCTCCTTCGTGAAGGATAACACGTAATGCCCAGTGCTTAATGCGGTATTAATTAATTCATTTAACTTACTTGATTCCCCATCATTAGCCACTAATGGTCCATCCATTAGGACTAATTCATGGTCCTTCAGTAACTCAATTGCCGAATTAAACTCCTCAAGTTTAGCGTTCTCCTCAAGGGACTCAACGTTATCAACCACCCTTACAATGAATCTGCTTCTTGAATCGCTTGGAAGCACTACGATTGCGACATTTATTAAACCAATAATTACCCCAAGGTACTTTATGGGTATGAAGCCTGAATCCACTGCTGCAGTACTGTAATCGCTTGGATTACCATTAATCTCAATTATGATTCCATCAGTATCCATATTCTCAAGCTCCACCCCTATCTGAGCTAATTCAACTTCACTTAACTTATATACACCGCTTATTAAGGATTCAAGGGTATACAATCTTAGTCACCTCCTCTATTAGGTTCCTTAACCTCTCCTTATCTATTAATATTCCTGAATTAACCACCCCCAGGGTTTCAAGAATCATTAAAGTCTCTTCATCTAAGCCCGAGGCATCACCAATCTTAAGCATCCTAACTAGGCCCATTAGCGTCTTAGATAAGCCCATTGTACTCCTCTCCGTAAGTATTTTTCTACTAATCCTGCTAACTGCTCCGTCACTAAGCGTACTTTTCCATAGTGCAGTAATATCCCTCACTAGTATCTCAGCCATGGGTCCCATGTACACTTTAGGTATGTAACCTGTTATGACTATGCCATTGTCAGTTACCTTAATGCAGTCCGTATTGCAGCATTTAATGGACTTAAGTGTTACATTACCGTAAACCACAGCCCCACCCCAATTACAGTCAATAGTCCTAATGATTATGGGTGCCTTAATGTCTTGGCATTGCTTAAAGCATATTACTACATCAGCGTGACCATTGTAGCTATCTAAGCACCTAATGAGTCTACATAGCCTACTCCCTGAGTCACCATCCACAGCTACTATTATTGGGGCTTCATGAGACATAGCGCTTCTCCACCAGTCTAGCCCGCCATAATGCTTCAAGATAATTGATAACCTCCCTTGATTCCATGCCTAACTCCCTAGCCATAATCACTTCATCAAGGCCAACATTAGGTCCAATTGAGGCAATGTACCTTAGTAGGTTTAATGGTACATTAAGTTTACTGGATAATTCACTAAGCTTACTAGTTACAATATTATTGACAGCGACTAATTCATCGATTCCCGCCTTAAGTTCACTCAAGTTAACTGAATCCAGGTTCGGTTTCTTAAAGTCCTGGTTAAGCAACCCCTTATGCCTAAGCCAATTAACTGAGTTATACACCTCAATAGCCTTAGTCTTAACCTTACTAATAACATCAACCAGCCTCCCCCTAGCCTCCTTAACCCTACTCTCGTATTCACTTAGGACTATCTCTAAGTCATCTAAGGCATCCTTACTCAGCAGTTCAATAATTGAATCAACTATATTATCCTCCGGGGGTGCTTCCTCATTACTGCCAATTAATTGAAAGGCCTTAGTCAATATTAGCGATATGATTGCGTGCTCATGAGCGTAATGCAGTATTGAGGCTGAAAGCTCCAGTTCCCTCCTAAGCCTATTAACCTCCTTGGAGACGTTATCGCTTAGAGATTTTAAAGCCTCATAGGCCTTATCAATGCTTAAACCATTTAAGTTACTTACCGCCCTCATTACTGTTTCCTGAAGTTCCTTAACCTTTCCCCTCACAACGTCCTTGATAGCGTTGTCAACGTTAACCTCAGGGTTACTTAATGAATTCACAAGGGAATTTAAGCTACTTATAGTGCTCTTCATCTCACTTATTAACTTACCCTCGCTTTCCTTAACCTCGCTTACCTTGTCTTGAAGGGCCATTAGGCTTAGGTTAACCTTAGCCAGTCTCTTTAATTCATCCTCAGTAGGGTTCCTTATTACAGTCGCAAGTAGCCTACATTCCTCCTCGAGTTCCTTAACCTCTCCTTGAAGTGCACTGAAGCCTGTTTGAAGAGTTAAGTTAATGTTGTCAATGCTTATTGAGACATTCCCATTGAATAACTTAGCCAACTCCCTCACCCTAGAGCATACATCATTAACAGCATCATTGAACCCTCCATTAATGGTTACGATGTATTTCCCATTATGTTCAAAAAGTAGTCCCCTTAACTTCATTAGATCAATTAGATCATGTTCCCTGAAGTCTCTCCATAATTGAACAGGGAAAAGCCCCCTTATCACGTACTCCAGTTCCTTCTCATCAATTGGCTTACTAAGGTTACTCAGGTAATTCACTAGGATTGTCTCAACCCTAGATATGCATGGCTTATCCCCACACTTGAAGACTGTAGGCGTTGACTGGTCAACAGTACCTTCAACCCAACTCTTAACCACGCTCCTAATTGCATCCCTCTTACCCTCCCTCCTTCTAGGTAAGCCTAATGTGTATTGGAGTAGTTGATTCCTCAGTGAATCTCTAAAGGCACTAACCTTCTCAATGAACCTCGTGGCGCTTTGAACCTGGCTGGCGTATTCACTAGGTATCTTACTGAACTTAGATAAGACGTAGAGACCTATTAATACCCCTCTTAATTCCTCTATGTTATCTGAACCATAATTAATTAGTAGGATTCTTTGGGATGAATCGTAAACCCCACACCACTTCATGTTTAAGTTACCTTGAAGCTGACTTGTTAATAATTGATCATTAACAACGAGCCCTATTAAACCATCAACATGCTTAACCTGCCCATTAATCCTAACCCCACAGTTAGCCGCTATGCCTAATGCTCCATCAGGGCTTGTAAGCACTACATAGGCTAACCTGGCGTCTAATGCATTATCAGCAATGACTACTCTTAAACCGTCTTGGGTTTTAATAGGCTCACCCTTAGTTATCATGCTTATTATCCTACCGGCTACGTCAATTGGCTTAGCGGCAGCTACCTGCTTTATGAAGCTGCTTAATTCATCAAGGCTGCTTGCCTCCGGGTTAGCTAAGCCAAGTAGCTTATCGTGGATACTCTTCTTCAGTATGTAAGCATCATGACTGATGAAACCCTCAGTACTGGCTTCCGCTGGAAGCACAACTATTAACTTAATACCCTTATCCATGGGTATTGTATAGTATGAGCCATACTCTATGGATAGATTCCTTAAATCATCAGCAACTATGGGTGGTTTACCGTAGCTCATCCTCACGTTATTAATGGCGCGTAATTCACTGGCATTCTCTGGATTAACCTCGACAACCTTAACTCTCTCAACAAGTCCTGTTAATTCAACGCTTGGATTAGCCTTAACAGGTATGCCGGATAAGGCTATGTGCATTAAGTCATCACCGTAAGTCTTCAATTCATTGAGAAGGTTAAGGTTAATGTACTTACCTAATTCGGATGTTAGGAAACGTAGCATTAAATCCACGCTTAACTGCCCATTATTCTCAATGATCACTTCAAACAACTTGGAGGTTAACTTAATTAGATTCCTAGGTGAGGCTTGACCATTCTCCATCCTCCTGGCTATGAGGTAAATTAAGGATAATGACTCTCTATTGAATGGGTGTAGGGGGTTAAGTCTACCCTCCTTAATTGCCTTAAGTCTCTCAGGGTTTGAGTAGGATAGGAGCCTATTCTCAATAATTGCTTCATAAAGCCAGTAGGGTATCCTATCATCAATGACAACCTCCTTGAAAACCCTACCTCTAGCAATGTCAAACACGTCGGGTACGTTATTCTTCAATATACTGTAGTATAGCTGAGGGGTGAAGGCTGCTATTATCATTACCCTGCCTAGGTTGCTTGGCTTCAAGTTAAGCAGTGAGGCGTAGCTCCTAGGTTCTAAAATAGCCCTAATTAACCCAGTAACCTGCATTATTGAATTCTTAACATCACTACTCACCCCACCTGATATTGAGACTGCCCTGGTCAATTCATCAGCCTCATCAAACATCAGAATCATCGGCCTACTGGAGTCCCTATTCATGAACCTGTTGATTAAGTAATCCTTAATGTTCATGCTTAAGCTGAGGGCAGCCCTAATCACATCAACATTAAGTCCCCTAAGCCTCTCCTCAACATCATCAAGTAGATCCGACTTACCGAAACCATATGGGCCCACTACCACTAGCAGTATGTTATCATTACCCCTTAGGAAGACTTCAATAGCCCTCATAACTTCACTAACCTCCCTCTCAAGCCCCATGGTAACGTAACGCCTAGCCACAGGTGGAAGTCCACTTGGGTTAAGCGGCCTATCCACGAAGCCTAATGCCTCATAAGGATTCCCCATCTTAAGGTAGAGTTAAGGCTCCCCTAAATTAAGGGAACAGTTAAATTATTGCGTGCTTAAGGCTCCTCAACCATTAATCTTCAAGTAATTCGCCAGTAATGGATCAACGATCCTGTACCTACCCCACCCAGGCTTCTCAACAAGCCCCTTAGCAATTAATTCAGTTAAAACCCTATTAGGTTTCCTAACACTTGACTTATTTAACCTAGTGCCCACGGCTAACGCCTTAAGGAGCCTAAGTTGATTAGGGTTAAGGTTACTTAACTCGGATTCTATAACGAATTTTACTGATGGGCCACTTAGTATGAACCACTTATCGCATCCTCCCTCAACCATTCTTAAGCCAGCTAGGTTAAGCCAAGCTGGGAAACCACCCGTCAACTCATAAGCCTTCTCTAAGGTATCCACTGTACAATCTACTCCACTCTCCATAAGCCCCTCCCTTAGAAATGATATACTGGTGTCCTTGTTAAAGGGCTTCAGTTCAATAACCCTAAAGAAGGCGAAGAAGGGTTGATCATTCCTACTCAGTAGTTCCCTCATAATATCCACCTCAGACCCAGCAATCACGTACTCAACCATACTGTGGGATTGTCAGATCCTCCTCATGACCCTTAATACGTCAGGATATGGTTGCTTAAGGAACCTAACTTGCTGGAATTCATCAAGCGCTATCACCGTGTTCCTACCTAACTTCTTAGCAATTCTCTGAGGTATTTGAAGAAACTCATCCAATGTCTTAATCATGTTAACCTTATAATCAACCACATCAGTGTAAAGCTTAACATAGAAGTCTAATCCATCAAACCTAAGCCCAGTCTCCCTAACGGCGTCGAGTAATGTATGCAACATATCCCTAATGTTAATTAGGCTTACTTTCAACCTAAGCCTAATTGATTTCCTAACGGCCTCCGTAAGAATACTACTAACGTAAAGGTCGAGAAACTGCCTAATACCCCTAACCCCCTCTAGAGACACCTTAACCTTAACAGTTACTGTATTTTTCATCATCAATTAGTCTAAAGGCAACATTAATCAATGATGACTTCCCCATTCTCCTATAGCCTATAACTGCAATTGGTTACCTAACCTTAAAGGAATTAATAAGTGCTTTAAGCTCTTCCTTCCTATCATAGAACTCCAATGGATCAAGGATCTCTCTACCAAAGATGAATTTCATACCGGTACCGGGTTAAATACCTTACTACATTCCTCATAATTCCATATAATTAAATGAGAATCAACTATGCTGGGTTTAAGGGTAGTGGTACCGTATGGTAAGTTTTATAAAAAGTCTAGTTCCTTCAAGGTATTAATGAATAACATTAGTGAGTTACCGTATTATATCAAGTGGTTCATTCTAGGGATTATAGTTGGTGTGGTTGCTGGGTTATCGGCATTAACCTTCTACTTCACTTTGAAGTTCATGGAGTACTTATTCATGGTTAAGTTAATCGCCTTTAAACCACCCCTGCCTCTTGGGGAGGGTGGTTCATTAAACTATGTACTTAATGTAAGGAGACCATGGTTAATACCAGTGTCCACTGCCTTAGGTGGTTTACTTTCAGGCTTAATAGTGTATACCTGGGCCCCTGAGGCTGAGGGTCATGGAACCGATGCTGCAATTAACGCTTTCCATAGGCTTCAAGGCAGGATTAGGAGGAGGATACCACCCATTAAACTCATAGCATCAGCCATAACAATCGGGTCCGGCGGTAGTGCAGGTAGGGAGGGGCCCACGGCCCAGTTAAGTGCTGGTATTGGGTCACTTATAGCCGACCTATTGGGTTTATCCACTGAGGATAGGAGGATTGCCGTTGCTGTTGGTATTGGTGCCGGTATTGGTTCAATATTTAAGGCGCCCATGGGTGGTGCAATATTGGCGGCTGAGGTGCTTTATAAGAGGGATATGGAGACTAAGGTCATATTCCCAGCCCTAGTGGCGTCGGCTGTGGGTTACTCAATATTTAGCTCTGTTGTTGGCTTCACCCCAATATTCGGATACTACACCGGTGTCTTTAATCCATTAAGGCTACCATTGTATGCAGTGCTCGGTATAGTGGATGGATTAATAGCGATACTTTATGTGAAGACCTTCTACTTCATGCATGACTCATTCAAGAGGTGGAGGATTAGCAACTACGTGAAACCTGTGATTGGTGGTCTTGCCACCGGCTTAATAGGCTTACTAATGCCTGAAATACTAGGCACTGGTTATGGTTGGGTTGACTTAGCTGAGTTCAATAATGTTAATGCCTTCACATCATTGATACTAATGCCACCGCTTATGATTCTAATACTGTTACCATTCCTTAAGATAATTGCAACATCATTCACAATAGGTTCAGGCGGTAGTGGCGGTGTTTTCGCGCCCGGCATAGTTATAGGGGCATTCACAGGTTTTGACACATGGCTCCTCTTCCATTACTTAACACCAGGATTAACCCCTAATCCTGCACCATTCGTAATAGTTAGTATGCTTGCACTCTTTGGGGCTGCCGCTAAAGCCCCCTTGGCGGTAATGTTCATGGTTATTGAAATGACTGGTAGTTATCAACTACTGCCTGCCGCTATGATGGCCGTGGCAATAGCCTACATAGTATCCGGTGACTACACGATTTATAGGGCTCAAGTCCCAACTAGAAGGGACTCACCTGTCCATGCAGATGAGTACAGTGAACCACTACTAATGGAGATTAAGATTAGTGAATGCAGATTAGTTAGGGAACCTATTGCCCGAGCCGATGAGAACGCATCCATGGTGCTCAACAGGATGCTTAGGTATAGGTATACTGCATTGCCTGTTATTGATAATGAGGATAGGTTCATTGGTGTAATTAGCTTATACGATGTAGGTGGGGGTAAAGGTAGGGTTAGTGATTACGTAAAGCCAATACGCTACGTAACGCCTGACTCAACACTATACGATGCAATGAGCATAATGAGTGAGGCAAGCATAACGTGGGCACCAGTTGTTAATAATGGCAAACTCCTAGGGATACTAACCATGGAGAACGTAAATAGGGCTTACACTGAAAGATTGAGAAAAATTAAGGGGTTAAACTAAGCCAAGCCCCTGCAGGGAGTTAGGTCCATGCGGTGGAACTAAACTCCAGCTTAACACCGCATTAGTGCTTGCATCTTTGACACCATTCACAGTCTTATACTTGTGGAATACTTTTATACCTGGCTTGTTCAGGAAGCATCATGAGGAATCGCGAAGAGGTCCTTAGGATATCATTCTCAGCGTTTTTGCTGATCTTGGGTATCAAACAGCCGTGGTTATGTTTCCACTAATATTCGTTGTATTCCTAGGAGCACCAATGTGGCTTTACGGCATTGCGGAGGCCGTTAACTACGGTCTGGGAAGCTTCATAGGCTTCCTAGGCGGGTTCCTTGGCGATGCCTATGGCAGGAAGAGGATTGCTGTTATTGGCAACGCCATGATAACAGTGGTGGCATTACTCGGCTTCTCCAGATATTGGTGGGAGGCTTGGTTGATATTCCTGGCTGGTTGGTGGGCGAGGAACCTCAGGACACCGCCAAGGAGAGCCATGCTCAGCGAGGTAACGGATCCCAACGAAAGGAACGAAGCCTTTGGGATACTTCATGCACTCGACATAACGGGTGCCGTGTTAGCCATAACGTACACGGCAGTACTACTTTACCTTAAATTCCCCATTGATTACCTACTCGCAATCACGGCAATACCCCTGGTGATATCAACATTAATACTGACGATGGTCAACGTAGGCAAGGCAAGGACACGTTCAAGACTCAGCATCGCGGGTTTAAGGGCGACTCACGGATTCGCGTGGTTAATCGTACTATCTACACTCTTTTTCGGATTCTCGCAATACAGCTTCGGTTTTCCAGTAATAACAACCGCTGAGTTCACGCATGAGGATTATCTGGCGGTGATTACATATGGCATATTCCTAGTGGCCTCAGCGTTGTTCGGCTACGTCTTTGGTAAGTTAAGACTTAATGAGTATGGGGGCTTGGCATTCCTCGGGTACCTACTCGCCTCCATAGCATCCTTAGGCTTCGCATTAATGGCGCCCCTGGGCGCATTGGGCCTTTATCCAACGGCCTTTGTATTGGGCGTCGCCGTGGCCGCAACCGAGGTCTTCGAGCCAACCATAATGTCAAAGTTAATGCCGGAGGAGTCCGTGGGCTTGGGAATGGGTTTGCTAACCTTCGGTAGGAGTATGGGTGTATTCCTCGGAAACGCAGTAATGGGCCTACTATACCAAATACACTACACCTACGCCTACTACTTCGCCTCGGCCTCATCCCTCATAGCCTTCATAATAGTCCTATCAATAATCATGAGCAGGCCCTATCCCCAGTGATTCATTACTTCCTACACAGATACTTAATTAAATAGGTAAGCGTATTTCTCATGAAGTTTACTGGCTATTTTCAGTAGCCCCCAAGATCCCAGAAACCCCCGCCCTAAAGGGCAGGGAAGGGGGTCAGTTCTCATAATATATTATGCTTCACGAATTTTCACGGGGATGGCGATCAGCTAATTTCCAGTCATTAAGGCTTAAAAGCGGAAAAGGGATTGATAATGTATAGGCTTCGTTAGGATTAAAGCCAGGGTATGGAGCCTAGATAGGCCCAGTGACGTGAGAGAGATTGAGTTACCTGTGGCTACGGGCTCAGTATATGCTGTGCTACCAAGCGGATTACTTAGGAAGTTGGGTGTTAACCCCATTGGGGTTAGGAGGTTTAGGCTGCTGATGGTAGGGTTATTGAGAGGACGTTGGTGTTGCTGGTATTGAGGTTCAGGGGTAAGGACGCATACGATAGTCGTTTTCGGTAATGAGGGAATATACCTCCTAGGCTCAACAACCCTTAAGAAGCTCAGCCTAGAGATTAACCCAGTAAACAAAACCCTAAAACCCACCAAGCTACTACCCATGTGGCTTGACGCAAAGCCGTGACCGATTATTTAACGTCCTGAAGAGCCCTCCTAACGGCCTCCCTATGCAATGGCGTCTGCCAAGCAACGTAGTTACCGATACCCAATTCAGGATCCCTCTCAGCCGGTGGTTGGTCGATCCAGAGGAATTCCTTCCTCTCGGGTACGTCGTTTATCACCAGGTTTAGTTCGGTGAGTTTGCCCAGGAGACCCATCCTCTCCCTAGTGAATAACGCGTCTGGGTCATCGATGGCTTCCCAAAGCCAAGCCCTCTCGCTACTTGAGAGGGTTGCCGCAAAGGCCCTTAACTCCTTCCTATTGATTACATCGCTGATAACCTCATCAGTGTTCCAACCAGTCTCATATAATTGGCTTAGCAGCTTTGGGTTTCCTCCCGTTAGTCTCCAAACCTCATCGAAGTTTGGTTTGTTGCCGGGTATTTGTTCGTAGAGTTGCTTGAGCCCTTCCCTGGTCATGTTCCACATTACCCGTAGATTCGCCCACCTATGGTGCCCAATTTCATGCCTCGAAACACCCTCACTAGTGGCTGCTATAGTGACGATATTTTCATAATGCTCGGGCGGGTACTCAATGAGGTTTAGTAGAGCTTTCACATATATTGCTGATTCCTTCACCCCAAGTATTTGAAATGCGTCATCAACAATAATAGCCACCTTGCCTCTGGTTTCCTTAATCAATTCCTTAGCCATGTCGAAGGCTAGCCAGGTGAGCCTGGTTAATGCGTTTTGGCTTAAGGCATCCTTAACAAGCCTCATTAACTCATCCCTCAACTCCCTGATACCAAACTCGGCAAGAACCTCCTTATTAATCGGGTTAACGTAAATAACCTCGAAGCCTAACTCCTTGAGGAGTTCTACGGACTGTAGGAGCCAAGCCGTCTTGCCGCAGCCCTCAGGACCATAAACCACGTGTACTACGTTCATCCCATGCTCGGCCCAATACTCTACACGTTTAAGGGCAAGGTCCCTATCAACGAAGCCCACCTCAACACCACGGGCAAAACTCAACCTAACCCTCTTCACGGTTTTACACCCTACTGAGTACTTTAAATAACCTTAAGTGATCCAGACCCTGGCCCTCTTGAGGATGTCTACGAAGTCCTCAAGGTCGAGGCCCGCCAGCCTCTGGGCTAGCCTTAAGTCACCGATCTCTATGAATAGGATTATGGTAATCACTAGTACCGTACTTATTTAGTAAAGTATTTAATGTTAAGTATTTAAACCTAGATTGAGTATTGAGAAACCCTAATGTCCAGTAAATGATTGAGTAATCGCTAAGTATCTCAGTATCATTAATGAATGCCGATTAAATTCCATTAAGTGGTGTGTTTAATAAGGGGAATAGTTCCTAAGCCTGTGCCAGTTAAGAAGGCCCTTAATGCACTTGACTTAGTAGCCATAGCGGCTGAGCTTAACGCCGCACTAAGTGGTGGGAGGGTGATTAGGGTTTATAGGCTTGGTGACTCGCATTACTTTAAGATTAGGGTATCTGATGTAGCCTATCTTATCGCTAACCCAAGGAGAATTAGCCAAACCTGGAGGATACCTCAAGACTTATCCCCCAGCCCCCTTAGGAAGTTCATTGAGGACTGTGTAATAAATAGGTTTGAGGCTAACTTAGATAGGGTAATGAGTATTGATTTAAACTGTGGTAGACTCATCATTGAGTTAATACCACCCTTCAACATGGTGTTCACTGTTAATGGTAATGTTAAGTGGCTTCTACATGAGTATAGAAGTAAGGATAGGGAGATTAAGGTTGGGTCAACCTACAGTGAACCCCCGAGGAGGTTCCTGGATCCAAGGTTCTTCGATAATCTACTTAAGCTCATTGAGGATACAGGCTTAAGTGATGAAGCCTTAGCTAAGGGTCTTGGGTTAGGTATTGATTGGGCCAGGGAAGTTTGCGTAAGGTCTGGGTGCAGTGACCCAGTCCTAGCATGGGGGAGCATTAGGAGTATTCTTGAGGCCCTTCACCTAGGTAGGCTTAAGCCGGTCATATACACTTCACCATCATACGTATCCCCCATACCCCTCCATTCGATTAAGGGTGAGTTCAGGGAGGTTGAGAGCTTCAATAGGGCTGTTGACGATTACTTCACCTCAATTGAGGTTGAGAGGGTTGCTGAGGAGAGGGTTAAGGGTATTGAGGATGAGATTGCTAGGCTTGAGTCATCCATTAAGGAACTTGAGGATACGGTAGGCAAGTACCTAAGGGAGGCTGAGAACCTTAGGAGGAGGGGTGAGTTAATCATGAGTAGGCTCTACGAGTTCAGTGAATTGCATGAGGCACTACTGCGCGCCTACATGACTAATAAGGATTCATTCAGAGCTAAGGTTAGGGGCATTGAGTATAGTGGCATTAAGGTGATTGACTATGATCCATTAAGGAAGACTGTGAAGGTTACGGTTAATAATAATGAGGTTGAGTTAACATTAGGGGAGAGCCCTGGGGAAACAGCCGCCAAGTACTTTGAGGAGGCTAAGAGACTGGAGAAGAAGGCTAAGGTGGCTGAGGCTAAGTTAACTGAATTAAGAAGCAAGGTGGATGAATTAAGGAGTAGGATTAATGAGACCACTGAGGAGACTAGGGCAACTGTTAGGTTCGTGGCTAGTAGGGAGTGGTTTGAGAAGTTTAGGTGGTTCATAACCAGTGGTGGTTCACCAGTCCTAGCTGGTAAGGATGCTGGGCAGAATGAGGCGCTTGTGAAGAGGTACATGAATCCATGGGACCTCTTCCTGCATGCTGATGTTCAAGGCGGCCCAGTAACAGTAATTAAGGTGACTAAGGGTCAGGAGGTTAATCAACAGGACTTAATTGAAGCAGCCCAGTACGCTGCGGCTTACTCTAAGGCATGGAAGCTTGGGGCTAATTCAATAGACGTATACTATGTTAAGGGTGAGCAAGTTAGTAAGAGGGCACCTAGTGGTGAGTACTTAACTAAGGGTGGGTTCATGATCTATGGGCAAAGGGGGTGGGTTAGGGGTGTGGAGTTGATTATTAGCGTGGGTTTAAGGATTGACGGTGATGTGGTTAGACTTGTTTCAGCACCGCCAACAGCTGCCGCTTCATTGACCAATTACTATGTCACACTTAAGCCGGGCAATGGTGATAGGAGCGAGGTTGCCGGTAGGATTAAGGAGTTGTTCACTAAGAGGTATCCTGAGGCTAGGCAAATACCTGTGGAGCACATTATTGAACATGTGCCCGGCCCCTCATTAATAGCTGAGTCTAATGCAGGTAACCCAATTGATTGGAATACTGTTAAGGGGGTCTTCAGTAAGGTTGCTGGTTAAGTTGGTTTAAAGGGCCTAACCAGTAATTCCCTATTCAACTCGACGCCGAAGCCTGGTCTCCTACTGAGCTTAACCTTACCATTCTGGGGAATAGGCTCCTCCCTTAGGAGTGGGTGGAATTGAGGAACTACCTTGGTGGCGTCTGGGGATGTGACTATGTACTCTGCGAATGGACTATTAACCCTAGTCACTATGAAGTGGTAACCGTATACGCTTGATCCATGTGGGATAACCCATGCACCATAGGCCTCGGCTAATGCGGCAATCTTAATCATTGGAGTCACACCACCAACCCACGTTATGTCTGGTTGAATAACGTTAACCTTACCAAGCTCAAGAAGTAGCCTAAACCCATGCAAAGTGGATTCATGTTCACCACTAGCCACTAGGGTTGGTGGGGCAAAATCGGCTAATGCCCCAAAGGACCAGTAATCATCAGGAATGAAGGGTTCCTCAATCCAGAATAAGCCATAGGGCTTTAGTTCACTTACGAGCCTTTGAGCGTAGGGTAAGTCTAGGCTCATCCAGCAGTCGTACATTAGCAGGAAGTCATCACCAACCTTCTCCCTAGCCTCCTTGAAAACCCTCACGTTCTCCTTCAACCCCTCAATACCGTCGGCTGGTCCATGAATTAAGGGTAGTTTACCACCTATGAAACCAAGGCTCTTAGCCACGTCGGGTCTAGGGCCGGTGGCGTAGAAGGTCAACTCGTCCCTAACAGGCCCACCAAGTAGGTCATATACCGGTAAGCCCCTAACCTTTCCCATTAGGTCCCATAGAGCTAGATCCACGGCTGAAATAGCGTTCATAACTATCCCCCTCCTTCCATAGTATATTGTAGCCTTGAACATTTGATCCCAAGTCTTCTCAACCTCACCAACACGCTTACCAACCACGAACCGGGATAGGTGATTCTCAATTATCCAAGCAGCTGGGTAACCACCAGTGCTTATGCCGAATCCAACCTCGCCGTCACTTGACTCAACCTCAACAACCACTGAACCCAGTACATTAATTCCCCAGGAAGCCCTACTAGCCCTGTACTCAGGGTATATTGAAATGGGGGTTGCTATGTACCCCAGTATCCAGTGTTCACTGGACTGGTCATGGTAATCAGCGCCACCACCCTTAACCACGTATGCCCTAACCTCCTTAATCCTCTTAGGTTCAATTGAGGCCTCAACATTACTCATGCTACTCACCGGGAGTTAACATTACCTTAACATACCTTGTCTCGGCTCCAGCCAACTCAGTGAAGGTTTCCTGACCCCTCTCAAGAGGCCTAACATCAACCCACCCCTCCCTTGGGTCAAGTAACCCAGACTCAATAATATTCACGGCCCTGCGGAAATCCTCATCAGTGTAGGAGAAGGATCCCTTAATCTCTATTTCACTCCTAACAATTAAGTTACCCGGTATTGAGACTTCATTATCGTGTAAACCAACGAACACTACCCTACCACCCCTACGTACAGTATTAATGGCCAGTCTCCTAGTATCAGTTGACCCAACAGCATCAATAACGGCATCAACCCCCTCAGGGTAAAGTTCCTTAATGGCCTTTAATGCCTCCTCACCAGTAGCGTTTAGGGTTCTTGAAGCACCCCACCTCCTAGCCCACTCAAGCCTATGGGCGTTAATGTCAACTGCAGTAATATCCTTAATGCCGCCTGCGTTAAGAAGCTTAATAGCTAGTGAACCCACTGGGCCAGCACCAATAACCAGCACTGAATCCCCTAGGCTAACCCCCGATAGCCTAACGGCCCTTAGAGAGGTGGCTAAGGGCTCAGCTAAGGCACCTTTAACTGGGTCACTTACAGGGTATAGGTTATCTGCTGGTACTGCAACGTATTCAGCGTATGCTCCTGGGTAATCAATGCCTATTATCTTCCTCATTAGGCATAGGTTCTTTAGCCCACTTCTACAATACCTGCAGTGGCCGCATCCAATTATTGGGTTAACGGTGAAGAGTTTGCCAACGTACTCCCTAGGCACCCCTGGCCCAGCCTCCTCAACAATGCCTGTGAATTCATGACCCATTATTAACGGTGGCCTACGAAGCTCGTTCTTACCTAGGAATCCACCAATGTCTGAGCCACATACCCCAGTGTACTTAACCCTCATGATGACCCAGCCCGGTTGGGGAATTGGCTTAGGAACATCCTTAATCTCCATCTTACCTACAGCAGTCCAAACAAGAGCCTTCATGATTCCACCACCTACTCCTGGGATTTAAACATACTAGTGAACCTGTTCACAACCAATACGCTGCAGTTAGGAAGAGTAAGCTGGGTGCTCTAACCTGTTAAGCGGATTAGTTAAATACTGGTTTGCTGATTTAATAGTATGGTTCATGGCTTAAGAATCGCAGATGCTAGGGTTGAATTCACGGTTAACCCCCTTGGTATTGATGAGCGTAATCCCAGGTTCTCCTGGATCCTTGAGCATGAGGAGAGGGGTCAGTATCAATCGGCCTATAGGGTAATAGTGAGCAGTAGCATTGAGAATGCGGCTAAGGGTATTGGGGATGTGTGGGATAGTGGTAAGGTTAATTCAAGGGATCAGGTTGTAAAGTATAATGGGCCATCCTTAAGCAGTTTCACGAGGTACTACTGGAGGGTTAAGGCATGGGACTCAAATGGTGTTGAGGGGGATTGGAGTGATGTTCAGTGGTTTGAAACTGCAGTACTTAAGCCTGAGGAGTGGGTTGGTAAATGGATTGGTGGAGGTCAATTACTGAGGAGGAGCTTCAGGGTTGAGGGTAATGTGGTTGAGGCTAGGGTTTACGTAACTGGCCTAGGGTACTATGAGCTTAGGATAAACGGTGAGAGAGTTGGGGATAGGGCCCTTGACCCACCTTGGAGTGAGTACGATAAGACCGTTTACTACAGCGTATATGATGTAACGAACCTGGTTAAGAGTGGGGAAAACACCATTGGCCTAATACTCGGTAGGGGGAGGTATGGGCCTGTTTCACCTAATCGTGCGCAAATCCCAGGCCTTAAATACTATGATGAACCTAAGGCAAGCGCCATGATTAGGATAAGGCTGAGTGATGGATCAATTGTGGTTATTGCAACTGATGAGTCATGGAAATGCTTAGGCAAGGGACCTATACTTTACGATGATATATACAATGGGTTCAGGTATGATGCTAGACTGGAGCCTTACGGTTGGGATAAGGTAGGCTTCGATGACTCTAATTGGGTACAATGCAGTGTAGTTAAGCCACCGGGTGGTAGGCTTAGGTCCACGGCTACAATACCTGGAACTAAGGTTAAAGGCACCTTAAAGCCCAGGGAATACTACAATCCAAGGCCAGGGGTTCACGTGTTTGACTTCGGCCAAAACATAACCGGCTGGGTTAGGTTAAGGGTTAGGGGAAGTAGTGGTGTAGAGGTTAAGGTTAGGCATAGTGAGGTTATTAACCCAGATGGTTCACTCAACGTTGAAAACATACGTGGTGCTGAGGCTACTGACACATATATATTAAGCGGTAGGGGCGTTGAGGTTCTTGAACCTAAATTCACCTTCCATGGCTTCAGGTACGCTGAGGTAACTGGTTACCCAGGTGTGCCTTCTATTGATGATGTTGAGGCTGTTATTGTTCAAACCGATTTTGAGCCAACTGGGTCAATAGCTACGTCGAGTAAAATAATAAATGATATTCATAGGATCACTTGGTGGAGCCTAAGGGCTAACCTACTTAATGGTATTCAAACAGACTGCCCACAGAGGGATGAACGCATGGGTTGGCTTGGGGATGCTTGGTTATCCTCAGACTCAGCAGTACTTAACTTCAACATGGTTAAGTACTACGAGAAGTTCATTAGGGATATTATAGATTCGCAAAGGGACGACGGCTCAATACCTGATACTGTACCACCATACTGGAACACTTACCCAGCGGATCCAGCTTGGGGAACAGCCCTCATTTACATTCCCTGGCTACTTTACGTGCATTATGGTGATGTTGAAATCCTTGAGGAAGCCTATGAGGCCATGAAGAAGTGGTGGAATTTCCTGAACTCGAGGGTTAAGGACAATATACTTTACTTCAGTAAGTATGGTGAATGGGTACCACCTGGTAGGGTTTTCTCAGTGGAGTATTGCCCACCTGAAATATTATCAACGTGGATACTCTATAGGGATACGGTGACCTTGGCTCAAGTAGCCAAGGTACTTGGCCATGGTGAGGACTCCAGCTTCTTCACTAAGAGGGCTGAGGAAATTAGGGATGCCTTCAATAAGTTATTCCTAACGGAGCACGGCTACTACTCAAAGTACACGGCTCCTGATGGCACAGTTAGGATGCTTGGTGGTTCACAGACATGCAACGCACTACCCCTGTACCTAGACATGGTTCCTGGTAATAGGGCTAGTGACTTAGCTAAGGCCTTGGCTCATAACATTGAGGCGGACTGGGACAGGCACCTGGTGGTGGGCATATTTGGGGCTAAGTATGTGCCTGAGGTGCTGGTTAAGTATGGTTACGTTGACTTAGCCTATAGGGCTGTGACCCAGGAATCATATCCAAGTTGGGGCTACATGATTAAGGAGGGTGCAACCACACTTTGGGAGAGGTGGGAGAAGCTAACTGGCGCCGGCATGAATTCTCATAATCACCACATGTTTGGAAGCATTGATGCTTGGTTTTACAGGAATCTAGCGGGGTTAGTTGCACTGGAGCCAGGCTTTTCAAGAATATTAATTAAGCCAAACATACCCAGTGGGTTAAGGCACTGTTCAGCATCATTATACACGGTTAGGGGACTCGCCTCAGTTGAGTGGAGTAAGGCTGATAATGAACTAGTTGTTACAGTTACCGTGCCTGTTAATTCAACAGCTGAGGTTCACTTACCTAAATTTGGTGAATCAACAGTGGTGAAGGAGGGTGATAAGGTACTTTGGAGTGAAGGTAAGGTAACTGAGACTAGCGCCGGTGTATTATCGGTTAAGGACACTGGCGACCACGTAGTCATTGAGGTTGGTTCAGGAAGATACGTACTCACTGTTAAAACTATTAACTAATGTAACCAGCCTTATAGATACTCTCATAATGAATTCCCTCCATTTTTATATAAGTTTTATATAAGGTCCCCTGTGGTCCTAGTTATCGCATTAATTTTACGGAGTAACACTATCTATACCCTATAATGAAGGATTATGCTCTGGGATTTAAATAACAATGTCCATGTTCCCTAACCATGACCAAATAGCATAAATCCATGTTCAATGTTAATTCCCCTAATTCACATTTTTACCTAATACGATATCTTACATTCTTAATCATGCCCATCATTTCACTTCCTCTTAGGGCATCGCGATTCATCCAAGTTACCATGATGGCGTTCACTTTAAGTGTTCAAACATGGGTAGAGTTTGTAATATTGGGTAACGTAGTAACCGGCTTATAGAGAAGGAGACAAACCTAGCCTTTTCAAGGTTGGGGAGGAGATAGTAAGGTCCCGGTGGCCTTATTTTAAATGAACATTAAAGTAAGGTTAAAAACAGTCTCAACAATCATGGTAAGTCAATGTCAATTAAGCAGGCTCAGGGGAGGACTTGGAAATGCTACTTCTGTGGTTCCGAAATAGTGGAGGGTCAGAGGTTTACCTTCACCAGTAGGGGGCCTATTCACTGGGGCTGCTTCAGGGTTGAGGTGGCTAATGCTTTCAACAATAGGATACCTGAGGATATTGAAGTACTACTTGAGTTGGTGGATTACCTCAACGAGGGTATTGTTAAGATTAAGGAGGGTGAATATAGGGTTAATGGTGATCTTCAGCAGTCATTAATCAACAGGAGGAAGATGCTTGAGGCTGAGGCGGCCAAGCTAATGAAGGAGTTAAGCACTCTGGCGCAGAGCAAGTACAATGTAGCGATTTAGGAATCTTCATAGCTTGAAAAACCCTTTATCCAGTGGTGTTACAGGTTTGGGTTAGCTTAGGGTAATTAATTGTAATAAGCCTTGCTGTGTACTGGGCATTAGGGCATTGAGCCTTAGTGAAGGATTCGCCCTTAACCCAAGTGGCTAACTCACTGGGTAGTTTAATCCGGGCTAGGAGCCTAGTAATTGAGGTATTACCGTACGTCCTAGCTAAGTAACTGAGTACCCTATGTACTGCGGATTGATGCAGGGTGAATGCCCTATAGGGGCTGTAGTATGGGTTAAAGTAATTGTGAACATCCTGCGGTGCACCATGCTTAGTTGACATGTAGTAGAAGTGGTCACTAACCATAAGTAGCCTAACGTAGTTCCTTAAGTACTCGTCACCAAGTTCCTTAACTAAGCCGTGAAGCATAGCAACTTGGTTAAAGGATGTCCACTGCATTTCATTACCAATCCAAGCTGACGTATCCTTCTCAACGTCGGCCCATGATATTACTTCATTAACGTTAAGTTCATAGGATGATGGAACATGCTCCTTAACCTCACTTGCGGTTATGAACCTTATGTTGGATTCGTAAGCATGCCTAAACATCCACCTTAGAAACTCGAATATACCTGATTCTTCAGGCATGTGCTCACCGAACGTCTCCATATCTAACCCAATCATAACTAAATCACCCCAAGTTGCCCTTAACCAGGCAACGTACTTATCCGCAGTTAAGGGATACTGATCCCATGACTTATTAGTGAACCTGAAGCCAACATCATCAGAAAGCCTATAATGCCTAAGAAGGAGTAGTAGGCCACTTGGGCTCTTGTAAAGGTATGTTGGTTGCCTAAACCCGAGAACCCTCTCCACACCCTCAGTTAAAGCAACCTTAAACCCCATCTCCGAAAATACCCTACCAACATCATCACTGTACATGAATTCCGTATTCTGCACTGTGACGGGCCTTCTTCCAGTCAACTCCTCAATTAACTTAACATGCATCATTACCTGCTCCTTGAATTCACCCTCATCAATGAGGTAAGCTAAAGAGTGGTAATAGGTCTCTGCAACTGGTTCAACAGCATCATCCTTAATTAGGTTAATTAACTTATCAAGGACTTGGGGAGCCCACCTCCTCAATTGCTCAATTAATACTCCAGTTATACTAACTACGAACTTAAATCCATACTCCCTATTAGCTTCCTTAATGGCGTCAAGAACCTTACTGTACGACCTTGCTGCAATCCTACCTAGAATAACCCTATCTAGTTCATCATCAAATAGGAGATCTAAAGGTTCCATTGAGGATTGGTAATGAAGAAGCCTATTAAGTCTCCTAGGTTGGTGCATCTCCATGAAGAATACAACGTTTCTAACCATGTTAAGTACCCTTCACTGGTGGTTTAGTGTTTTATGCATATGCAGCTATGTAGGGTTCCCTCATAGGTATTAATGCATTGGTTTATCTTTCAAATTAACTTAGGAATGCTTAAGGGTGATTAAGGCTAGGTTGACTTAGGTTTGCTCTCAATGTTAACTGGAATTATAGTAACTATACCTGGCTTAACAGAGTCGAGTAAATCTATGTTAGAGACTACAATGCCTAATGGGTTAATCCTAGTCCCTATCTGGGTATCCTCAGTAGCTAATATCAATTGCTTAGTATTAGGCCTATAGCACAACTCCCCCCTCCTAGCCTTAACCTCGAATGTTTCCGGTAATGAACCTAAATCAAGAGGTATCATTATTAATGACCCTATCCTAGTGAACGGGGTTGAGACAGGTAGCACGTTCAGTAATCTAGTTGCGGTTATGGGGGACTTCACCATATCCAACCTCACCATTACTTCACCATTCTGGAACTTAAGCACTATGGCTTTTGACTGCACGTTCACTAACTGCAAGTCCACTATTTAAAAATGCTTAGCCCCTTAAATACCACAATTCAAGCATTAATGGGGAAATGCGCTTAATCGGTGGCTCACATGCACTACCTTAAGCGTATGCAGGGTGAGGAATCGAAATGAGTGTGTTTATTCGGGAACTGAGCTTGAAAGGTTACTGGGCTTAGCTTAATGCGTACTCATTCCGTCCGTCTTTCATCATTCCTCAGGACCAACGCGCTTAATCATCAGTATTACGGGGTTTACTGGACTATTTTAAACTTGAGCATAAGTTTAAAAACATGAGTAGGCATAGTGAATGGGGACTCCTCCTGGAGACCTGAGGCTCAGGCCTGTGAAGGGTTAAGGGGCCCCTTTGCTCCCCTCATGTATCCTTATTGTGCTGCCCATTGTGTTTAATATTCTGTTATTACTAGAAACGTTAATAAGGTAGCTACCCATGTGGTTGCTATTGGGTGGTGTTAATGGGTGCATTAACAATATCAGCCAAGTACCTAATAGAACTTGGCTTCGAGGTACAGGGCACCGTGGATAAACCAGACATAATAGGTGCGTTATTCAGTCAAACAGAGGGCCTACTGGGCTCAGACCTGGACTTAAGAGAACTTCAAAACACAAGTAGGATTGGTAGGATTGAGGTTGAGGTTGAACATAGGGGTGATAAGACTGTAGGTAAGGTTTATGTTCCATCAAACCTAGACCACTATGAGACCGCCCTGGTAGCGGCAATGCTTGAGACGGTTGATAGGGTTGGTCCATATAATGCGAAGTTTCAAGTTAACTCCATTAAGGACCTGAGGAGTGAGAAGCGTAAGCTAATAATAGATAGAGCTAAGGATTTAATTAAGCTTGTTGAGAGAGAAACCATACCGGACACCAAGGAGCTTATGGATAAGTTCCTCAGTGAGGTTAAGCAGGGCGAGGTTGTGGCATATGGCTCAGAAGGCTTACCCGCCGGGCCTGATGTAGACTCCTCCGACACGGTTATAATTGTTGAGGGTAGGGCTGATGTAATTAACTTGATTAAGCACGGTTACAGGAATGTAATAGCAATAGAGGGGGCAAGCGGCGGTATACCCAAGACTGTGATTGAGTTAAGCCGCAGGAAGACTACAATAGCCTTCACTGACGGTGACAGGGGTGGTGAAATGGTCTTAAGGGAGCTACTTAAGGTGGCTGACATAGATTACGTTGCTAGGGCTCCACCAGGTAAGGAGGTTGAGCAGTTGACAGCCAAGGAGATAGCTAAGGCCCTTAGGAATAAGATACCGGTTGAGGAGTACATTAATCAGTTGAGTAAGAAAGATAGGCAGATAATTGAGGAAGGCAAGAAACAGGCTGAGCAGGCTCAGGTCCAATTACCAGCAGCACCACAGCCTCAGCCTGAGTCCACTCAGTCAGTTCAGCAACAGCCTCCTACTCAGGCTCAAGTTACCCAGCAGGCTCAGGTCATTGAAGTTCCTGCCCAAACCCAGAGTCAAGTACAGGTGACTCCTATTCAACAGTCCACTCAGCAGGCCCCCCAGTTGCCGCCTAATGTGGTTGATGAGGTTAGTAAACTATCAGGTACACTGGAGGCTATAATATATGATAGGAATTGGTCAGTGCTAAAGAGGGTTCCAGTTAGGGATCTACTTGATACCCTTCAGCAAATCAATGATGCGTACGCTATTGTGTTCGATGGTGTGGGTACCCAGAGGCTTGTTGATGCGGCAGTGGGTAGGGGTATTAAGGTTCTTGTAATGACTAGGATAGGTAATATTGCCAAGGTGCCGTCGGATATGGTTATCTTAACGTTCAACGATATTATTAACAAGTAAGTTGATTTTAATAATTAAACAGTTTAAAACATTAGTGAACCAACCGGTGTTTTAACCATCTCAAGTACCTTAACCTTAAGGTCCTTCACAATGTTTAACGTATTATTCATCATTGAGTCAATCTCCTCAGGCGTGAAGTAACCCTCACCCTTCTGTAGCGCCACAATGTTTTCACCATCTGAAGCAACCGTAAACCTACCATCACTCATAACCTCCTCCTCCAGGGTTGGGTCAACTATAAGGTACTTGTCAATCTTATAATAGGTTACGGTTAAAGGCATGTTCTGGGGGTTAATGTTTAACGGTATCTTACTTGTCTTATCCAGTTTAACATTATCACCATCAATAATAGCCCTTGGTACCTGCGCATTTGCAATAGCTGAGACGGCCGCCAGCATTGAGGAGTCTATTAGGTTACCGTCGTGGTTAAGCACATATATGTCAACCCACATTGAGTACACTGACTTACCCGGTATTATAACTAAGTCCTTTAACGGTATGTAGTTACTGTGCCTAAGTGCCCTATCAATGATCCTGGCAATCTCAATCGCGTTCTCGTCAGGTGGGCCAGGTTCAAAGGTTGGCGCCGCTAATGGTGGAGTCTCCAAGTTCACTATTAGGTTACCTTCATTTGGTGTATCCTCAAATGGTTTACCCAGCTCAAACTTAATCCCGGCAATTACCTTGGTGTTACCTAGGTTAACTAGGGCGCTACCGTCAGCGGTCTTAACAACCCCCACCCTTATCGTCAAGTCCCTCATGCTGATTAATTGCCTATCATCAGGTCTCTTACCTTCACTTATTAATCTCCTTAAGGTATCCCTCCTGAGGGATGGTATTATTTCGAATGGGTAGCTACTCATTGTTGAACCACCGCCATGTACCTTCCCTTTAAAGCCTCCCTCATGTTCCTATAAATGTTTTCAGCAGCCTTAAAGGCTAACTCAAGCCCCCTCTTAACCTCGCTGGGTTTCCAAACACCATCAAGCTGCATTAAGAGTACCCAATTCTTCCTATACGCAATCGCTATGGGTAAGTCACCATCACCGTAATTATCCTCAAGCTTGTTTAAATCCACGATAACGGTATCATTGACTTTACCCACGGATACCCCAACAACCAGGTCTTTCATTGGTATGCCCGCATCAGCCAAGGCAAGGGAAGCCGCGGTTATTGAGGTGACTCTGGTGCTTCCATCAGCCTGAAGCACCTCAAGGAAGACATCAATAGTGGACTTAGGGTACTGCTCCAGGAATACAACAGTCTCAAGCGCCTCCTTAACAACCTTACTTATCTCAATCTCCCTCCTAGTTGGAGCTGGGTTCTTCCTGTCATCTGTACTGAAGGGAGCCATGTGGTACCTAACCCTAACAACAGCCTTATCCGGTACCGTTATGTATCGTGGTATGGGTTCCCTAGGCCCATAAACAGCTGCTAAAACAATAGTATTACCGTAACCTACTAGGGCACTACCATTAGCATTAGGCAATACGCCAACCTGCATTGTAACTGGTCTATGCTCCTCAGGTAATCTACCATCAACCCTCTTACCATCAGTTAACAAAGGTATGGGCGACTGCTTTGCCATCTTGAAACCACTCTTTGACCAGCATTTAAACGTTTTTAAGGATTAATTAAACGATACTATTGACCTAATAGGGAAGTAATTCCCTTAAGGTTAGCTAATTTTTAACTATTTATGCTTAGTTTCCTTACCTTTAATGTTTTAATGCCTTGTGGTTTACTGCTCATTTCTAATAGTGTTTAATCCTTCACTAACTGCAGGTAGTTTTAAGCATCAGCACATGCATCTAAGCACTGTGGTGTGATTTAATTTCATTAACGTAAAGCTTAAAATTAAACCTAAGCCCTCAATGCGGGGATTATTATTGGTATGGAGCCTAAACTTAAGGAGAAGTCATGGGATGTGAAGAGGGAGCTTGATTTACTTGAGATTTGGGCTAAAGAGGGTACTAATGGTAAGGGGAATTATGGTGAGAAGGTAATAGTAATAGATACTCCACCACCTTACATGAGTGGTAGGCCTCACATAGGGCAGTTCGCGACCTATGCTCAAATGGATATGATAGCGAGGTTCCATAGGATGAGAGGATACTTAGTTGTGTTCCCATGGTACGCTGATAGGAATGGATTACCAGTGGAGGTTGAGGTTGAGAAGAGGCTCAATAAGAGAATGCAGGATATACCGAGGGCTGACTTCTTGAAGTTATGTAAGGAGCAGCTGGATGAGTATGAGAGGGAGTGGGTTAAGGTGCTTAGGAGGTGGGGTATATCGGCTGAGTACATACCGAATGGGACGGATAGCGTTGAGTATAGGACAATGACCCAGTCGACCTTCATAGAGATGTGGAATAGGGGGTTGATTTACGAGACTGAGAGACCAACAATATGGTGCCCCAGGTGTGGTACAGCCTTAGCCGAACCCGAGGTGGAGTACCGTGAGGAAGACACCCACTTAAATTACATTAAGTTTAAGGTTAAGGAGACTGGCGAGGACTTAATCATAGCCACCACCAGACCTGAACTACTGGCAGCTACAGTGGCGGTTGCTTATAATCCAGGTGACAATAGGTACGTTAGGTTAAAGGGAATGCACGCGGTTATTCCATTATTCAACTGGGAGGTTCCAATAATACCTCATCAATCCGTTAAGGTTGAGTTTGGTACCGGCGTGGAGATGATAAGTACCTTCGGTGACACTAGGGACTTAGCCATAGTTAATGAGCTTAAGTTACCAACCAGGATAGTTATTACCCCAGATGGTAAGATAAAGGGAACCGGGAGGTATGATGGGTTAAGCATAAGGGAGGCGAGGGAAAGGATTGTGAAGGATCTTGAGGCAGCCGGCCTATTAGTTAAGAGGGAGCCCCTTAGGCACACTGTCCCAGTCTGTTGGCGTTGTAAGACACCCATTGAAATAATAGTTACTAGGGAGTACTTTGTTAAGCAGCTTGAGTTTAAGGGTGAGCTCCTTAAGATTATTGATGAAATGACGTTTATACCACCTGAGTACAAGAGGACGCTTATTGATTGGGTTAATTCACTTGAATTTGATTGGCCCATAAGCAGGAGGAGGTATTATGGAACTGAGATACCAATATGGTACTGTGTTGACTCAAACGGTAATGCTAAGCCAATACTACCCAACCCAGGCAGGTACTATAGGCCATGGGTCGATGAACCACCTGAGGAGGTTAAGGAGAAGTGCAGAAATGGTAAACTAATAGGTGATGATAGGATTCTTGACACTTGGTTTGATTCATCAATTTCATGGATGTATGCCTCAGGGTACACTAGGGATAAGTCATTATTCAAGGTTGCCCACCCAAACAAGATAATTAGGCCTCAGGGCTATGAAATAATTAGGAGTTGGCTATACTACTCAGTGTTAAGGTCACTACTACTCTTCGGTAAGCCACCGTTTAAGTACGTTAGGATTAACGGCATGGGGCTTGATGAGAAAGGTGAGGCAATGCATAAGTCTAAGGGTAACGTAATAGACTCCCTAGCCCCAGCTGAAAGATATGGTGCAGACGCCGTTAGGTTCTGGGCTGCAATTGCAGGTAGGCTTGGTTACGATTATAGGTACAGTGAGCACATTGTTAAGACGGGTAGGGACTTCGTTACTAAGCTATGGAACATAGCAAGGTTCATTTCCCAATTCCCAGAGGTTAACAGTAACTACGAGTTAACACTACTAGATAAGTTAATACTAAATGAGCTTAATAGGGTTATTAAGGTTTACATAAATGGATTAAGCAACCTGGACACTTACGAACCAGCTACGGTAGTGTATGAATTTCTATGGCATGTTTTCGCTGACCACTATATTGAGGCCGTTAAGTCGAGGGCATACAACCGTGATGGTTCCTTCACCGAGGCCGAGCAGAGGGGGGCTTGGTTTACGCTTCATAGGGTGCTGGATTACTCAATCAGGATGCTTGCCCCAATAATGCCATTCGTCACCGATGCAATCTGGAGGGGGATTCACGGTAAGAGTATTCATAAGGAGACTATAAGTGACCCTGAGCCTTACGATGAATCATTAGGCAAGGTGCTTAGATTATTCATGAATGTTAACAGTGCAATATGGGGGTACAAGAATAAGATGAGGGTAAGCTTAGCGGAGAGAATTAACGCCATTGTCTATGTTCAACCTGACCTTGAACCATTAAGGAAGGAACTTGAGGCAATGCATAAGGTAAGCTTCAGCTTCACTAATCCTCCACCTGAGGCTATGAGTATTGGTGATGGCGTTTACATACTCATGGTTAAAAACTAAGCCACAGCCTCTACTGCATATTTTGCTAAGTTGCTTCTTCATACTGAGTCTACTGCCTTAACCTACACCTTCCTAAAGCCCTTTAGGGAGTTTCCCATTCAGCTTAAGGGGTCTTGTTCAAGGAATGGGGTCATGAGGTCAGTAAGAGTTTAGGAGGTAGTTAAGGTAAATAGGCCTGCATGCCCAGCATGGTTTAAGGCTGTGAAGCGGGTTAACTATATTAAATGCATTAGTAATGGCTTATTATGCTGGATGAAGATGCCTTAAGGAAGTATAGGCAGGCTGGTGACATTATTCATAGGGTACTTAAGCATGCTATAGATAAGGTTCATCCAGGCATGGGTATCTTAGAACTGTGTAATATGATTGAGGGTGAGATTAGGGAGAATGGTGCTTTACCGGCTTTTCCAGCTAACATAGATATCAATAATGTTGCGGCTCATTACACCGCTAAGATAGGTGATGAAGCTGTAATACCGCCTAACTCCGTGGTTAAGATTGACATAGGGGCACACATCGATGGGTACATTATTGACTCAGCTGTTACTGTTTACTTCAATAACGCATACTCAATGCTAACTAAGGCCGCTTGGACAGCACTTAAGAATGCCCTTGATACTGCTAGGGCTGGTGTTGAGTTAAGTAGGATTGGGGCCATTGTAGACAAGACAATCAGCAGCTTTGGGTTTAGGCCTATTAGGAATTTAACAGGTCACTTAATAAGTAGGTATAGGTTACATGCGGGTAAGTCAGTGCCTAATTACGATGATGGTAACCGGGTCAAGATGCTTAATGGTGAAGTCTACGCCATAGAACCCTTCGCAACCAATGGGAGGGGTATGGTTACTGATGCTCCGGAGGTAACCATATACATGTTGCTGAGGACTAACGTTAAGAAGCTTACTGCCGAGGCTAATTTAGCCTTAGATTACATTTCAAGGAATTTCAAACAGCTCCCCTTCACCCCAAGATGGCTAGTTGGGGAGTTTAAGGATAAGACAATGAGCATTATTGATGAGCTTACTAGGAGGGGTGCCCTATATGGTTATAATGTGCTAATGGAGAGTGGTAATGGTTTTGTAGCCCAATTCGAAGATACAGTAATAGTAACCGAGGATGGTGTAGAACCCTTAGCGAGGGTCCTTGAATTAACCAGTTGAACCACAGTTACCTATTACCCACTGGTCTTCCAAGAACCCTAGCTAACCCACGTTTAATTCTCCTTGACCTACCGTAGCCGCAGGCGGCGCAGTAACCTTTAACAATATTGTAGGAGTGCCTACCACACCTAGGACACCTAATGTGCGTCTTGCCCCTGCTCATCTTACCGAATGATGGAGTACCCTTAGTCATTACCCTGTCTTCGGGTAAGTGTTTTTAAAGGTTTACGTTGCGATCTAGAGTGATTGATGAAACCTGGCATGGCTGATGATTGATGTGGTTAGAGTTAACTGAACTAAACATAACCATTCTCAGTAAGCTTATTAATGAACCAGCGCCAAATAATCCTCGAGAAGCCGCTATACATGATGAATAGGTAGTATAAGGCTGATACGCTTAATTCAATTAAACCAATAATTAAGGAAAAACTAGAAACCTCATTAATGGGCACCAAACCGGTTGCCACCATTATGTTCTCCACAGCCAGCGGCAGTAGGAATAACCCAGCTAAGCCGTACATTAGGCCAAGTAGTATTAAAACCTTAACATTACTCCTGTGAAGGTTATCCTCAATTAATCCCCTTGACTGAGGTAACTTAGCCTCAGCCATTATTATCCATGACGTGGGGACAGTTAATGTCGGCATTGAGACTATGGAGAATACTTCAAGCAGCACCAAAGGTGATCCTGTAACTAGGAGTAGTATGATTAAGTAAACGATGATTGGCGCTAAGGATGCGTAGGTTACTATTAACCTTGAAAGCATCCTAAGCCTAATGTAGTTTAACCCATCCATAGCCATGAAGTTAATCCAAGGCCTCTCCTGAGAAAGTGTACCACCAAGTATTGAAGTGTGTATGTAGGCTATGAAGAAACCCAGCAGGTAAACTAGGAACTCTAGCCTCTGCACTATGTGGGTGTATAGGGTTAATGTAATGCTTGTTAAGGCTATGAATGCTACTATTGATGCAGAGAACGCTATCTTGAAGCCTTGCCTAACTGAAGTATTAAGTATGATTCTGAAGATTGAGGAATTAAGGGGGAATGAACTATTAAGCCTACTTACCCTATCCTTAGGTAGTAGTAAACCATAAGCATCAATGTACATTAACTTAATCGCATCCAGGGTTGGTATTAACGTGAGTGCAATTACCAGCATTAATATAGGGGTTAGGATGGGGTTACTCATGTTGAGTAGTGGATTTAGGCTTGGGTTAATTAGTGATGAAGCAAGTAAGTATGTTGAAACAGCAGTAGGTATGGCTACATCAATGTAGTGATTATTATCCCTCGGAATCACTAAGTTAACTAAACCCAACAAGGCTGATAATAATATTACATTAATCACGTATACTATGATATATGCAGTTAGCATTAATGTGTTGTGAATACTCATTAGGTTCAATAATAATGAAAGCAATGAACCAAACATAGTAATGAGCACGTAAGGTATGATGTAATCGATTGTAAGTTTAATGGCAATTAAGGCATTTATGTTAAAGGGACTAGATAATATGAAGTCAATCTCAGTCCTAGTTAATAACGCTGAGAATGGTTGCGAACCAGGATCATGAATTACAATCCTACTAATTAATCTCCTTGATAAAGCATTAACAGTAAGCATTACGGCAAGAAACAGAGATACGTAAACCGGGTATGATTCCGCTGCAGCCTGAAGCATTCGAATTGATTCACCGTGGATAATAAATATGAGGGGTAGTATGAGTAGCATTAGCATTAAGGCAGCTGAAGTGTACATCACTATCATACTCCACTTACTGTACCTCTCCCTAGCATATAGGCTAAGTAACCTAATGAATACCCGAATTCTCGTAGTTAAGGTAGCATGCTGAATCGTAAAAAGCGTTTCCGTCAATTGAATCAATAAATATTGAAAATCAGCATGAAGCGGAACTTTAGTCTCAGCTGGGTGAATTTAATCAATGTTTGCCGAAGTATCTCCTAGGATAATAAACCCTATACTTAGTTTAAACTAATTATAAGTCTATTGCGAAAAAGTCTTTAAACCAGTAAAGGATTAATCAAGTATGGGTGCAGAAGATTTAATGATAATAATGCTTACATTGAGGTTAAGGGGTAGAACTGGCAGATACCACTTAGTTAACCTACTTGGAATAGGGGAAGGCGTAGTTAAGGATAGGTTAAGGGAACTTAAGAAACTAGGTTTAATACAAGTCTCAAGATCTGGTTCAGTGCTAACTAATGATGGGGTTAGGAAATTGAATGAACTGCTCAGTAATTATGGTATAGCTAATGTACAGGAAATTGATCTGACACCGGTATTCAACAAGAAGTATAACTACTGTGTCATGGGTGGGTTACTGAAGTGGCCGGGTGAAATTAACATTGTTGAGTTGAGAGATGTTGGCGTAAGGAATGGCGGCGACGCAGTATTAATAATGCATGTAGATTGTATGAGCGTTAACATACCTTTAACTGGCTTAACAGTGGAGAACTTCAGCCCTGAATTAGCATCAAGAATTAAGGCAACATACCCCTGTGGTACATACGTAATTGCGGTATGTGCAGGAACATTATATAATTCCTTAAGGGGATTAATTGAAATTGCGAAGGCTGCTTCAATAGCCCAGGTAAGTCATGGTTTAAATTAAATGTTCACATGTGATTTAATCCTTCCCCATTTCATTGTGTGGAAAACTATTTATTAGCAATGTGTTATGGGTTCTGGTGTTTCAGTAACCGTAGGGTTGTGTTAAGCATTGTAATCATTGTGGCTTGGATCACACTTATATTAGCTCTGATTCCATACGCACCATCAGCGTTTAAGATACTAGTGTACAGCGATAGTAAGGTGCTTCCACAGTGGACTGAGGCTAAGGCCGCCTCCAATATAGTTAGCGAGTATTTAGGTAATCAAACAGGCTTAGTTGTGATACCGGTCTACGTGGGTGATGTTAATAATTCGCATTACGTGCTCAGTAACATTGATGGTGAATTAAGGTCACTTAACTTAACTTACTACGACTTAAATAGTGTTTATGATGAGATTATTAGCCGCTACTACGCTATTACCAATGATACAGTTAAGAAGTACTTAAGCAACTATACTGATGTTGTGTGGGAGATCTACGTTAATGAATCATCACTATGCAGTGAATTATACAATATCAGTAATGAGTACTACTCCACGCTCAGTAACTACACGTTAACGGTAAGTGAATTCGGGAACTTCTTCACGTCATTTATGAGGGTTTTCTTCATGAAATTATCAACAGTAGGATACTCATACCCAGTGTGGTATGTTATAAATGAAACTGGGCAAGTCCTACTTAGCAATGGTAATTACTCAAGCTGGCTTAAGCCATACTTGGTTTACTTCATTAAGTACCTGAACTATTCAATAGGTGATTTACCTATTTACAGTTTAAACATAGGTATAGTTAAGAAGGCTCTCTCTGCATCTTACTATTCAACATTATCTAGGATAAACGGCACCTACGTGCCAATACTAAGGAACTTAACTAAAAGTAACCCATTAGCCCCACTCATGATTGCCCTTGGCCCCAACCCCCCAAGAACCCTTACCGCTAGGCTAGTGGCCTCTCAGTTCATTAACTCAACACCCCCATTACTTAAACCATACTTAATTCAACTGGCATGCGCTAATGAATCCCAGGTTAACGTCACTATTAGTGAACTTAACTCCTCATTAAGCTTCGTGGTTTTGTCAGCGTACAGGAAGCCATCATACTCCTACGCCAACAACATAACTAATGGTTCACTATACTCAGGTGGATATGCACTGGTTATAGTTGACTCCACTAATGATACGGAAGTTAACAATCTGTTCATTAACTATGATTATGCTTACCCATTTTCAACAAGTATAGTTCTAAGCCAGTTATCAGAGATAATAGAGAAGGACGTACCTATGATTGATGAGGTTAGTGGAGTCTCAGTACTATTAATGCTACTCTTCGTGTTAGGTACATTAGTAGCACCTATAATCATATTGATGATGCTTATCCTATCCTATGGTGCAGTTCTTGGCGTTGTTTACTTCCTCGGTAAAATGGGGTTAACTGTGTATTACTTAACAGTATACATGATATCACCCATAGTGTTCGGCATTGGTGTTGATTATAGTTTACTGGTTATCGGGAGATACTTAGAGGAGAGGAGGAGGGGTTTTGATACATTGCATGCATTAGGTGCTATAAGGCGTTTCACAATACCAACCATACTCACCTCAGGTAGTGTTGTAGCCGCAGGCCTAGGCTCATTCATAGTCTCTAATTACCAGTACATTCAAGTGATTGGATTATCATACATTATCACTGTTGCCTTCGTTATACTTGCAACAACAGTTGTTCTACCATCATTAATACTTCTAATGAATGATAGGATCCTATGGCCAATGGGCCTTAAGTCATCTACAAGGGAATTAAGTACTAGAGTGATTATTAAATTAACCAGGTCCTCCCTAAGAAGGCCTTGGTTAATCATAGCAATTGCCCTAGTGCCCACCATACTCTCAATACTCTTCATCATTAAGAACCCCATTACCTCAGACCCCCTCCTACTAATGCCTAGCACTAAGTCAGTTTACGCATTCAGCATCCTGAGGCATTACTTCCCCAATTACGTTGAGTCGACGCAGTACGTGATCCTTGAACCCAATAATGCCAATGCCCTGCAATCACTGGTAAGTAGCATTAATTCCCTCAACTTCACCAGGAGCGTCAGCGTGGCTTATAATTCATCTACAATAGCAATACTTAAAGTAACCACAAGTTATAATGCCCTCTCAGATAAGTTAATACCAGTTTACGTGAAGCTCAGTAACTTAGCGAACCAGGTCGCTGACGAGTATGGCATTAAGGTAATTATTGGTGGGGATGCAGCCAACAAGTACTACTTCGTTAGGGTTTTTGAGGATCAATTTTACAGTAAAATAGCGATACTGATAATTGCTTTGAACATTTTAATACTATCCCTAGCTTTAAGGAGCATAGTAGTCCCCTTAAGGTTACTGGCCACCGTGATGATTAGTATTTCCTGGTCGCTGGCTATAAGCCAATTAATATTCTATAAGCTGCTTGGAGTTGAGACATACTGGCTACTGCCAATAATACTCTTCGCTCTACTGACGAGCGTCGGTACTGATTACGATATATTCATAGTAACGAGGGTTAGGGAGGAGGTTACTAAAGGTAAGAGTGACCCTGAGGCAATATTGACCGCCATCGAGAACACTGGCCCAATAGTGACTGGAGCCGCCTTAGTGTTGGCGATAGCCTTCATGAGCCTCATGGTTTCCCAACTATACATACTTAGGGAAATAGGCTTCACCGTTGGTTTAAGCGTCCTAATAGACGCCTTCCTAATAAGGCCAGCTGTAATGCCTGCTATAATGGTTTTAGCAGGTAAGTATAATTGGTGGCCATCAAGGATAAAGATAAATCAAGGCAGTGTAATCCCAGCTCAATAGTTTACCTTAATCCACGTTAATTCATGGGTCGCGTTAAGTTAATAACAAGTGTGCTCCAGTAAGCCACTGGTTAAAGGTATGATTATTTGGGTTGGTATTGATGACACTGACACGTATGATAAGGGTTGCACAACCTACGTAATGTACAATATGCTTAAGGAATTCCTCAGAACCAGGGGTGAGTGGAGGATTATTGATTACCCTAGGTTAATTAGGCTTAACCCAAACATACCGTTTAAGACAAGGGGGAATGCTGCAGTTTCAGTGGGCCTTAATGTAGATGAACCAGGGGAGGCATTGGAGCTAGCTGAATGGGCTGTGGACTCGTATTCACATAGGGTTGGTAAGACGAGTCCAGGTATAGTGATTTCAACCAATAATAGTGAACACTGGATATACTGGAAGGCCTTAACGGACGTCATCCCCATGGATGTGGCAGTTAGGTGGATGAACAGGTTGGGTGTAATCCACAGGGGTGGCAGGGGAGTTATTGGAGCCTTAGCCTCAGTAATGGCTGACTTAAGGCTAGACTCCACCCTGGAGCTGCTTGCCTACAGTGAATCAACCCCTAAGCCGAGAATTCCCCTTAGTCTCGTTAAGAGGTTGAATGATTCAACAAGTCCATTAACCTTCGAGAACATGAGTGATGGGCACATTCTAATACAACCCCACGGTAATGATCCAGTGGTTTTCGGTATCAGGGGTGATTCACCCTATCACATCATTCACTTCGCCTCATTCCTAATTGATGAAATTGACATTGAGCCAAAGTGGTTAATTTACTTGACAAATCAGGCTACTGGCCATAATCTTAACAGTATTGTAAATAAACCGTACACGACTGGTTACATTGAGGGTTCCGTGAGCGGCATGAGGCAAGTGGGGGGTGGTAATATTGAGCTTAACGTTGGTTCAACCCAAGTGTTCACCTATAGGCATTATGGGTTTAAGAGTGTTGACAAGGCAACTTACCTAATAGCCTACGGTGGGGTTAAACCTGGGATCAGCGGCCTAGACTTATACATGGAGGGTGGGGTTGCTTTAATGATTAAAGGTGTTGCTAGGAACCCAAAATGCCCTAGGTGCGGTGGTAGCCTTGAATCCACTGGTAGGGTTGGGTTACTTAAGTGCCCTAAATGTGGGCTAATCACTGGGTTACCTAGGCAAGTAAGCTACAGTAGTGAGGTTATTCTAGAGGAGCCGAGGAGCGTTGAGGTCAGGCACCTTCACAAGCCCATTACTAGAGTAGGCTTGGAGGGCTTAGTTAAGGTATTTAATAGACCGTCCTTATGGATAATTTAAAAACCTGCTCATTGAGAGTTAACTGTGGCGGAAAGAACAAGGGTAATAACGTTTGATGTATATCAGACAGTGCTTGAGTATGGGGATGCGTTAATTAAGGAGATTGGGGAAGCCATAAGTAGGTATTATAGGGAGATAGGTTATACTGTTGATTCAAGTGTAGTTACTGACTACTATAAGTTAATGGAGAGGGAGGTTAGGGTTAATAGGGTTATGAACCTACTATACACACCACCCATGGAGAATACTAGGAGGTTAGTTAAGAGGATTGGGCAAAGGTACGGCATACCCTTCTCAAACAGGTTGGTTAATGATCTTCAAAGCATCATAGCCGACACTGTGATCAACTCACAGAACATTAAAGTCATAGAGGGTGTTGAGGAAGTGTTCAGTATACTTAAGGAGGAGGATTGGTTAGTAGGCATTGTGTCGAACGTCATATTCTGGCCAGGTAGGGTATCTAGGGCACTCTTAACCAGGTTTGGCCTATGGAGATTCATAGACTACGCAGTCTTCTCCGATGAGGTGGGTTACCCAAAGCCGCATCCAATAATATTTGAAACCCTCATAAACTCACTGGTTGGGGATAGGGTACCGGATGTGGCTGCGCACGTTGGTGATAATATTCAGGAGGACTTCGTTGGGGCATTAATGTACGGCATAGTAGGGGTACTTTATGATCCAGGCGGCTTATACACCCCAGTTAATTCAAGCCCATATGAGGCAATTAAGTGTAAGGCGTATGTAATAAGAAGAACCAAGGATGTCCTAACACTTGTAGATACCCTAGCCAAGTGTAGTTAAGCATAAGGTGTGGCCAATATACTCATGCCCCATTATGCATAACCATAATTGGGTTAAGTCATTTCACGGTGCATTAAGGTGGTGTGGGAACTATGCTTAGTTTAAGTGGTTCAAGTACCATAAAGCATTTTAAGGCTTGCCTCTAGGGCTTAATCATGCCTAAGGTTTTTGATGTTGGGAGGGTGTGCGTTAAGCTGGCTGGTAAGGAGGCTGGGAGAATGTGCGTTGTCGTCGACATAGTGGATGAGAGGTTCGTTATTGTTACAGGCCCCAGGAATCTGACCGGCGTTAAGAGGAGGAGAACAAACATTAAGCACCTTGAGCCAACTGAGTATAAGATTGAGATAAGTAAGGGTGCCTCAGATGAGGAGGTGGCTAAGGCCATTGAGGCAGCTGGGTTAGTTGACGTTATGAAGAAGGGTGTTCAACCTAAACTCTTCATGGTGCCCACGGTTAAGGTAACTAAGTGAATTATTGTTTAAACCCTAAAACCGGTAAGTAAATAAAATTCTCAAAAGCAAGGAGGCAGTGGTTTATGTCTAGTGTAGTTAACTGCGGTGGTGAAAGGGTAATTAAGGTTAAGGTGAATGAGGATACTGATCCAAGGTATGGTGTTAACCCATATGAAAGGAGGATTGAGGAGTACATTAATTATGGTTTCATAATCCTTGATAAACCTAGGGGGCCTACAAGTAGTGAGGTTGTTGCGTGGGTTAAGAAAATGCTTAACATTAGTAGGGCTGGGCACTCTGGCACACTTGACCCAGGGGTATCGGGTGTGCTTCCAATAGCCTTAGGTGACTCAACTAAGGTACTGCAGGGCATAGGTAATGTTGATAAGGAGTACGTGGGAGTCATGCTGCTGCACTCAATGGTGGATCAGGAGAGGGTTAAGGCTGTCTTCAGGGAATTCACGGGTAAAATATACCAACGCCCACCCCTAAAGAGTGCGGTTAAGAGGAGGATTAGGGTTAAGACAATCTATAGCCTAGACATAATGGAGTTCGACGGTAGGTACGTTCTCTTCAAGGCTGATGTTGAGTCAGGAACCTACATTAGGAAGCTATGTTACGACATTGGTGAGGTTTTAGGCGTTGGCGCAAGCATGAGGGAGTTAAGGAGGACTAGGGTTGGCTGCTTCAGGGAGGAGAATGCGGTTAACCTTGACACGTTAAGGGAAGCTTACTGGCTTTGGAGGGATTACGGTGATGAGTCACTGCTTAGGAGGGTAATTAGGCCCGTTGAGGAAATGGTCGCTCACTTACCTAGGATTTACATTAGGGACTCGGCAGTGGACGCTGTAGCCCATGGTGCATCATTAGCTGCACCAGGGGTTGCTAAGGTTGAGGAGGGTATTAAGAGTGGGCAGTTAGTAGCCTTAATGACGCTTAAGGGGGAATTAGTGGCGCTGGCTGAATCCACCGCATCAACGGATAGTATACTCAGCATGAGTAAGGGAATCGTAGCTAAGCCAACTAGAGTTATTATGCCAAGGGGGGTTTACCCATCAACCTGGAGGAGGACTAGTAAGCAGGCCAGTAACTAAACTCACTAGGAGCCATACCTCCTCCACGTACCCTTAATCACCCACACGGGTTCCTCCTCATGGAAGGGCTCCATACCTGTAAACTTCAACTCATCAAGCAACCTCTCATTAACAGTTACCCCAAGACCCGGCCCACTGGGTACTGTGTGGTAACCATTATTGAGTTTAAAGGCATTACCAACTATGTCGCGCTTCCACTGGGGCCAAAACTCGTAGAAACTCTCCTGAATCAATACGTTGAAGGTGCCTGCATCGAATTGAAGAGTGGCGGCGTGTTGAATAGGGCCGAAGGCATTGTGAGGAGCTAACTCTATACCATAGGCCTCGGTTAATGCCCTAATCCTACTCATTCCAGTGAAGCCTAGGGCATTAGTTATGTCTGGTTGAAGAACATCCACTAACCCCCTCTCAATTAACTGAAGGGCCTCCTCAATACTTATAATCCTCTCGCCCGTAGCTATCCTAACCCTCGTAGCGTTCTTAACTTTACCAAGCCCCTCCATGTTTAGGTCAGGGTGAATCGGCTCCTCTATGAACAATGGTTCAAAGGGCTCCATTGCCCTAACCATCTGAACCGCTGTATTAACGTTAAACCTACCGTGAACCTCAATAAGTATATCCACGTTCTTACCCACAGCCTCCCTAACAGCCCTAACCCTCTCAACAGCCTCCTCTAAACCGGCCTTATCCATTGAGTCAAAGTATGGGCCAAATGGATCAAACTTCATGGCTCTAAAGCCCATTGAAACAACCTCCTTAGCCCTCTTAGCAAAATCCTCAGGGGTGACGCAATCCGAGTACCAGCCATTAGCGTAAACCTTCACCTTATCATTAATCAACCCACCAATTAACTGGTACACTGGTGCCCCATAGTATCTGCCCAATATGTCGTAAAGGGCAATGTCAATTGAACTATAGGCTGTAGCGGACTCAAAGGACCTACTAATGTAGAAGTCATGCTTATACCACTCCCTGAAAATATACTCAATCCTAAAGGGATCCTTACCGACAACAAGCCTCCTAACTTCCTCAATAGCCTTAACAACCTGGTTAACCCTAAGAGTCGGTACAGCCTCACCATAACCCACCTGTCCATCTGAAGTAACAACCTTCACTATTATTGAAACAGAAGCCCACGGACTAGCCTTGGCGGTAGCCAAGTCACTAACCGGGTAAACCTCCACATCCTTAATAACAGCCATACTGCTAAGATGCTGCACCCCTTTTAAGCTTTAAAACCTGTAGAATACGCTTATTGAATAGTCAAAATTGAAAGGTACTGTATTCATTATTCTAGAGCCAGCCCCATTACTATGTGTTTAACTCTTGCAGCTTACGTAGCACACGTTATAGTAACCTAAGGGTACTGTACATTACCCTACCTCAAGTGGGTTAAGCGCGTACCCTTAGTTGGCTTATAAGAAGTCTAGGATTATGCATGAGGGTGTTGAAGATACTATAGGGAGATGAATGAAATTAGAGTAACAATCATGCTTTAGAGCAGAATGTTTTAAACAATACGCATACGTGCGTGTTCGATGATAAAATTTCAATTAGCCATGGTGACCAGTTTAACGGCCGGCTTAATCATACTGGTGGTTCTAATTTTAGTGCCAGCGATTCCACTTAAATCATTATTCCAAATGCCACTAGTCCTCATACTATGGTTCTTATGGATACTTGGAGTAGTAACATATAGGCTGCTCAGTAACTCCAATCTACGTTCCTCAGCTTACATACGTAAATACACGCCCTACTCATTGGCCTTAACCCTACTATTCATAGTAATGGGCATTATTCACCAGTGGTTAGCCATGGAGGTATTCCTCATGGCTGGGTACTCCTTCGAATTGGTGGCAGGTCTCCTACTGTATGATGATTTCAAGTTAATTATAGGAAGGGGGAATGCGTTAGTGTTCTTAGTGGGCATAAGCCTCTTCATACTTTCCCTACCCTTAACCATATTTAAAGTGCCTTGGCCGGCAATGGCAGGGGTCTTATTGAAAACAGTTAGCATAGCTAGGGTAATTACTAAGGCTGGGTCAAATACCCCTATTGAGGAAAGGCCCCCTAAGGCAACATAGTTTACACACATTAGGTACTAGTTTCCCAGACCCTAGGCATTAACCTGCTATTAAATACCTGCACCACCTAATTTTCCAGAGCCATTAACAATGTTTATAAATCCATAGGGGGCTTATCTTCATGGATTTTACGATTAGGAAGGCTGCATTAAGCGATATTGACCAGGTGGTTGATTTCACCAGTAGTACATTCCCCTGGGGTGATTATGTCCCAAGGGCGATTTATGAATGGGTTAAGGCCGGGACTGCCTACGTTGCTGTTAGGGATAATGAGGTGTTGGGTGTGTTGAATATGGTTAACATGGGTAATGACACTGTTTGGCTTGAGGGGCTTAGGATTAAGCCTAATTATAGGAGGATGGGTATAGGCAGGGCCTTAACAATGTACGCTATTAGTGAGGCTAAGGCCACGGGGGCTAGGTACGTCATGTTGATGATAGCTGAGTGGAACAATCCAAGCCGCAACTTGGCTGAGTCCATGGGCTTTAGGGGAGTCTTAACACTACATGCTGGTGTTGCTGAACCATCAAGCGTCAGGGTTGTTAAGGGTAATGAGGCCCTCAACTACATTAATGATGCGTTAAGGTTAACGGGAGGCTACTTCTGTACACTGGCCAACCACTGGTCCTGCACTAGGGCTAATGCAGAATACGTCTCATCAATGGTTAATGAGGTTTACGTAGGCTGGGGCATTGGACTTAGCCAATTCTCAGTAGGGCCACCAACAACGCCCATAGAGTCTGAGGTACTGGCTACGGAACCTGGAGCGTTTAGAAACTATTACGGTAAGTATACGGTTTATGAATTAACCCTAGGTTAAGTTCAGTAGTAATCCAAAGGCCTAACTCAGCCCAATCTCATACTACCTAACTGCAATGGTCGGCATACTCATAGATCTTCCATCATTATTTAAGATCCATAGGAATGCTAGACTAGGCTATATCGAGAGGAAGCTAGAACACCTAATACCCAATTGACCCAAGTAACCTAACTCTCATTTACCCAGCAAGCATTCTTCGCGTTAACATTCACTTTCAGATCCTCCTTATATATCGAACCACGTAAAATACCCATAGCTTAGTTCCTTCAGTTCTTCTACTGAAGTTGAGAGGGAATATGGGTAATACGCCTCATCCAAGGGCCTAATTCATGGTAATACCTTGCGTAAACTCATGATAAAGAGGGGCTATTCAAGTGCATAGACTAGGCAAGGTGCTTAATGCAGATCCGGCGGAACTCCTAAACCTCCTTTCTGCCTTAACCAATACGAGAACCCTGACCCTCTAAGATAAGAAGATCAGGCTCTTACCTATGTTTTAATTTAAATTCTAGTAGTTAACCTATTTAAGAGAATGAGAAACAAACCTGTTTTTATTTTAAAAGTTAAGTATTAGCATTTTGAGTTTAGGAATTACCCATACTTGGGGTCATGTAAATCGGTAGCGTCTTAGGTGCCTCAAGTACCCATGGTACTGGCTTTATGAAAGTTGTCATCATTGTCCCATTACTGAAATAGGTCCAGTGGTCTGCGAAGGCGTATTTACCACCAACATATATTGTACCATTAAACATTCCTCCAAGCCAAGTCCAACTAGTCCAGTTTACACCCGGTGCAGTGTAGACGTATGTTAATATGCCCTGTGGTTTACCACTGGCATTAACGAAGGTTATTGTTGGCGTTATTTGTCCATTAACCTCGAAGGCGAAGGTATATATGGGCACATAATCACTTTGATAAGGCGGTGGGATGTCATAGTCCGCCAGAATTACTAAACTGAAGTTATAGGTACTTAGCATCTTTCCGTTGGCTAACTCAGCATAGGTGCCTGGCTTAACTACGACCCTTATATTACCCACTTGCAATGTGTAACTCTGCCCAGATACTGCATTAACGGTAACTGTTTCACCAGCCACAACCACAAAGGCTGGTGTATTGCCATAATATGGTGCCCCAAAGCCAACCTCAGACATTGTATCGCCCTCTAGCGGAACCAGGGTGAAGTCCATGGTTTCGTTATTTATCTGCCAAGAGGCGGTAGTTGCGTTGTAGATTAAGTATGCCGTGATGTTAACATGCATATCGTAGAGTGCTGGATAACCGGATTGACCAGGTGCAACCCAGCCTAGGAATACTGTTTCATTAGCCGTAACGGTGGCTGAGGCTCCACTTGGGTTAAGTGTTATTGATACCATTGGTGGAATAGCAGTCCCATTCGGAAGCAGATTCTGTGAATAGGTTGCAGCGAATATGAAGTAACTATCCCAATTGTTGAAGAAATTCTCAATATTGCTTAAACCCTTGTAAACGCCAGTCTTTAAGCCAGGTGGTAATTGACCGTTAACACTTAATGTAGCTGAAGATGCAAAGTACTGGGCTATTGCATTTGGTGGGAATTCCGCGGCCATACTGTTGATCTGCCATAGGAAGGCCTCAAGCGCCTCATTAGCCTCCAATGCATGTTGAGATGGATAACCAGCTATTACTGCTGATGGTGGTAACTCGTTACCAATCCACGTTAATTGCGTTATGAGTGGTGTCTCATTAATTATCTTCACAGTAGCTACCGCAGACGCGTTGAAGACATGGAGATATATTGGGTCATTAGCTGGCGCAACAAAGTACTGAACCACTGCTGAGACCTGGAATGTATCACCATTAATCTTCTTCACCGTTGGTAACGCTGTAGTATAGAAATAGACTGTCTCATACGTGCTGAAGAAGTTTGCTAACCACGTTGAGTTAAAAGTACTGTAGCTATATACACCTGGATAGGGAACACCCATTACTTGTGCAGTGAAGTTTAGTGATAGGAGTGGTAACACATCAGACGGTGATTCAATAGCTATACCATCTAGGAAGTCTAGGAATACACCTAAGGCGCTATTAGTCTTGTATACTAACATAACGTGGTTATCACTTGACATTGACTGTACAGTCGCCGTAATGGTACTGGTGACTGTACTAGTGGTTGTTGATGTTACGGTGGATGTTGTAGTAACGGTGGTCGGCATCGTTGTGGTTGTCGTCACAGTTATTGGTGTTGTTGTAGTTACAGTTGTGGGAACCGTAACCGTTACTTTAGTTGGTGTTTTAACTGCAAAGTACCCAGCCAACCCGAAACCCACTACCGCTAACACGGTTACTACTATTAAGCCTATGGTTTTAGCATCCATAATGCACCATAGTTCATTAAGTTAATTTAAAGAATTTTCGATTTTTATTACAATTCACTTACAAAATCCTCGCATATTGCATTTAAATTTTAGCCGTTTATGGTGAGATACCCTAGGTGTTAGCTTTAAGAGAATTAGAGGCAATTAACGAATAGTAACACACAAGGTATTACGGACTGAACATGGCTTACTTAATTCATCAACAACACTGCCAATCAATGAAACAACCTTGGTCAGGACTAAACCTGGTAGAGTTCCTAAATCTAACTCTTTCGTTTTTAGATTCTGCAGCAATGGATACTTACAGTCAATTCATAAGTCCACTGCTACTTTTTTAGATTCTGCTTGTTACGCTAGGCATTCTATAATGTCCTTATAAATGCCTTTCAATTCTTTTTTAGATTCTGTTGTGGGTTTTTAAGTTTTGTTTCGTGGGTTTATGGTGGGTGCTTCTTCGAAACCGGGACTGGCACCATAAAACCCACATTACACCTTCGAAGATAAGAAACCCTACCAACAATAATAAACAACACCAACAAAAGACAATAAACAATAAGACATGAAGTAAGCAAAATGAGATAATAAATAAAGTAACATTAAGCTAATAACATTAAGCAAGATTACTTAATTATTAAACTCATTATACATTCTGGTTTAAGCCCAATGGTAACTGGCTGTAAGTAGAATTTCGTATACCATTGTATGTATATATTATGATTTAAGGCTTCTTTGATGTGATGATCGGGTTAATGGTTATTTTAACTTTCTTACTATACTTTACGGCTTCTATCCTGGTGTCTAGGAATAATTTAACAATGCTTATATTAGTTGATAGGTGTGATGTTAGGTTTGCTACAGTGTACTCTGAGTTGCCTTCCGCTAGGGCTAGGAATGGAACAAGCATGTCACCCATGTGGTCGTCGAAGGCTGCCCCCGCGTTAATTACCGTTGTAAGTGCCTCTGCAGCTTCCCTACCAACCTCCTCCGCTGGTTTACCACGTTCTCCTAGTGAATCAGCCCCAATCCTCTGTCCATTAATGGACTCGGCCCATAGTGTTATTCCGGAGCCAGGGCCTAGGTGAGGGTCTTTACCCTGCTCATAATACTCGAGGCTTATGTTGGGTTTTAAGCCTAGTTTACTTAAATAATCCTCAGCAGCCTTAGCTTGCCTAACCGCTACGTGGCCTGGCAACCTAACGGCGTGGGATAGGCCCCAGATTCCCCTTAATTCACCAAGCTCAGTTATGTTGACTGGCTTAAGCCTACTGGCTGGCTTAACAGTGACCTTAACCTTACCACCACCCCTCGGGTAATGGCCTCTCCTAATTAATTCCACGTTAACCCTCACGCCCATTAAGGATAGGTTATGGGCTAGTACAAAGCGTACGTAGTCTATGGGAGGGGCCTTAGGCACATCTGTGCCGCCGGTTATGTCAAGGGTGACTTCACTGCAGTTAACTACGGCTAGTACGGGCAGTAGCGTTTGAAGCACTAGGCTTATGCTCCCAGCAGTACCAATATCAATACTGTAGCTACTGCATTTAACTTTCCCTGGTTCAAATGTTAGGCTTAAAGACCCCTTATAGGCTCCATCAACCTTAGCATCACTGATCTTGGCAGCAGCCATAACGCTAGCTAGGTGTTGAGGCTGTAATCCTGGATTACTCCTCTTGGCTCTAATGTTAATTATCTTGAAGGGTTTACCGGTAACTATGGATAAGGCTAATGCAGTCCTCAGTATTTGCCCACCTCCCTCACCCATTGATCCATCTATAGTTATCATAATTATAGCATCCACTAGGCTCTGTTAATAAACCCTGAGCATCATCTGAGCATTAGTCATTATTTAGTATTGGTTTAAGTGAACCTAAGCATATTTAAAGGCTTCTCAATAGTACTGGTAGTGATGAGAAGGTTTCCGGAATGAGGAGTGATTGGTTCACCCCTTACTGACTCTGATTGATGTTGAACCTCTTGAATAGGCTTCCTAACCTACGTTGACTCTTCTTGAGGCTACTCATCATCCTGCTCATCTCATTATAGTACCTCAGTAGTTCCCTAACATCCCTTGGTGTTACTCCGGAGCCCTTGGCAATCCTCCTAATCCTTGATGCGTTGAGTATGTTTGGGTTGAGTAACTCCTCCTTGGTCATTGACCTTAATATTGATAGCCATTTCCTCATCCTATCCTGCGCACTCGTTAGTTGATCATCATTCAATTCCTTTAACTGAGGCATTAACCCCATTGGGAGCATTTGAAGAACCCTACTCAATGGCCCAAGCTTACCCATTGCCTCAAGCTGCTTCATTAGTGTTAGCAGAGTGAACTTACCTGTCTCAATATCCTCAAGAACCTCTTCCTCCTCCTCCATTGCCCTAACCTTATCCAGTAGTGATTCCACGTCCCCCATGCCCATTAACCTAGCCACAAACCTCCTTGGGTTGAAGACCTCAATATCCTCAATATCCTCACCATTACCAATGAACTTAATCCTAGCCCCAGTCCTAACAGCGGATACGAGAGCCCCACCCCCCTTGGCTGTACTGTCAAGCTTAGTTATGAATATTGAATTAACTGGAACATACCTACTGAATGCCTCAGCCTGAGCCCCAACCTGCTTACCGTTTGTTGCATCAACCACAAGCATTACTTCATTAGGTTTCACAACATTGTAAATCTCCTTAACCTCACTGAGAAGCTCCTCCTCATTCCTATGCCTACCAGCGGTGTCTATTATTATTAACTCAGCCCTACTGGCCATCATCTTGCCTAAGCCAACCTTAGCAATGTTAACCGCATTACCTAGGCTTGGGTCACCGAAGAACATTGCCTTAACCTTCTCAGCCAATTGCCTCAACTGGTCAAAGGCCCCTGGCCTAATTGTATCAGTCTCAATTAACCCAACCTTAAGCCCCCTCTTAATGTAGAAGTTAGCCAACTTACCTGCAGTTGTTGTTTTACCACTACCCTCGGTTCCCACCAGCATTAAGATGTAGGGCTTAGTCTTAATTTCAACATCAGGCTCCTTATCACCACCCAGTAGGTCAGTGAGCTTCCTGTATAGTAAGTAAACTAAGTAGTCCTTAGCCGTTAACCCTGGGGGAAGCTCCTTAGCCTCCTTAAACTCCTCCTCAATGCTCTTCGTTAATTCATAAACCAACTTAACGTCCACGTCAGCCCTTATTAAGGCCCTCTGCAAATCCCTCAGTATGCTCCTCAGGGTTTCCTCATCAATTAAGGTTGAACCCCTAATCCTATTTATTATACCGCCTATTGCATCCATTAAGTCTCTCATTAATCAATCACTGGGTTGTGTATGGGTAGTAACTGTACTGGTACATGCTTTGCTGAACATACCTAAGCACATCAGTTAACGTACCCCTTATGATTATTCCCTCCCCTCTTTGAATCTCGTAGACAAGCTTCATGGGTGATATGGGCATCCACCTCATTTTCCTAATGTACATTACCCTAAGTATCTGGTGCGTGATGGGTTCCTCGAAGAGTTGGAGAATAAGCACACCACCAGCCAAGTACTCCTCAACACCAAACCTACTAACCTTAGTTGCTTCACCAGTGGGTATTTCTGATGTTAAAAGCGTGGTGGTGTCCTTATAGCGCTTAAGCTGGAAGACCAACTCCCTCAAGTACTCCCTAACCCATAGTAGATCCTGGTGCCCCGTTATTATTAATGGTGCTATGGGATCGACAACAACCCTCTTAGCCTTATTCTTCTGAATAACGTCAATAATCATCCTAGCCACATCCTTAGGATCAAGTGAAAGGGTGGTGCCCTCCTTAGAGTAGAGTTTAAAGTGGGTCCTGAAGTCATATATTATAACCCTATTCTGCTTCTCATAGGCATCAAGATCCCAACCTAAGGCCTCGTAGGCACCCCTCTTAACATCCTCACTGGGTTCATCAACACTAATGTATATTCCTGACTCCCCAATGTCTGCCCCAGTCTTAAGGAACTTAAGGCTGAATATTGTCTTGCCTAAGCCTGCCTCACCAGCAATTAAGTAAACCTCACCCCTCTTGAGGCCGCCGTAAAGTAACGCATCTAAGTAGGCTATGCCGGTGGGAGCCTTATTAGCGTACATGCTGTACTGCATTTGGGCAGTGTAGTATTGGGTTATGTCGAATGGGTAAGTTTGGTTACTGTAATTATTACCACTATAAGTGTTGTAGCCTCCATAGTCATACGCATAGTATGCATACTGCGACGAATCTGCAGCAGCATCATTCTCCTTTCTTAAACCCATATGCCCTAAACCCTAGGTGGATATTTATACTTTTACCTTGAATCCACCATTAACTCGAATAATTGAATGGCCTAGGCAATGAAGGCTTAGTTTAATCACTGCCTAGGCTCAATCCTAACATCAACCCTGAACCTCCTCTTAATCCTACCTATCCTGGGCAGGCTCTTAGATAACACTAATCCATAGTACTCCTGCGGAACCTTAATAACTAGGGCATCCTCCCTTGGCTCCACGATCACTTGGTCAAGCGGCACATACTTACCGACAACTTTAAGTAATTGATTCATAGCCCTCTTATTAACCTCCACGCTCCTCCTCCTTAAGGGTACTACGAAAGTCTCCTCACCGAAGACGTAGACCTCATACTCAGGCTCCTCAGTTATGAAGTCTTTAACAACCACAACTGGTCTAGCTAAGTCCTCCTCCTTCAAACCTGCAGGTATCTTAACAGTCATCTCCAGTGAGTAAACCTTACTAACAGTCCCCTTATCTATGAAGATCACGGTATCCACTATTGATGGCAACATGCCTAACTCAACCCTACCTATGAACCTTTGGATTGAATCTATGGGTGAAGTTGCGTGAATAACACCAACCATACCTATCCCAGCTAACCTAAGGTCAACGTAAAGCTGAATATCAGCAGTATCCCTCATTTCATCAAATATCGTGTAGTCCGGCCTTGATAAAAGGAGTATGTCGTGAAGCTCCTCGGATGTGGCTAGGTTCTTAGAGAGCTGAGTGACCTGATCCGGTAGAACCATATCCCTCGGTGACTCAATAGTCTTAACCACCTTATTCTTGGATACGAAAAACTCGGCAAGCGCCTGGGCAAAGGTAGTCTTACCAGCACCTGGAGCACCCCCAATCAGTATTCCTTCAGCCCCCTTCTCAAGCCTCTCAATAACCTTGGGGTGCAGGTTATACTCCTCAACACGCTTCTTAACCAGGGGCCTAACGGCCGTTATCTCTATACCATCTGAGACTGGTGGGAACACGGCTACTATCCTAATATCCCTGTATTGAACTATGAGGGAGTGACTCCTCTTAACCTCAATAACAGCCCCATTACCGCCACTGTAGGCTGTGGAAATAACCTCCCTCACAAGCCTCTCCAAGTACTCCTTGGAGAGGACCTTATTATCCAGGTAAACCAACTCCCAGTTACCTGGGGAACCCCTCTTAGCCATGGGGAGCGTGTTCTCCTTAAGGTGTATTGACATTGTATCAGGGTACCTTTGGAACCACTTCTCAATTTCAAGCGCCCCAGTTCCCTTACCAATGTAAATGTACCTAACGCCCATTGCCTCGCAAACCTTCTTAACCATAGCATCACTCGTTATTAACACCGCCCCCAATTCCCTAGCGGTGCTTAAAACGAGACTCTCCGGGTCCTTTAAATCAGCAGTCCTAGGAGCAATGTCAACGTACTCCACGGTAACCCCCTCAATTTTAGAAGCCAGGTTGTGTATAGCAGCCACCTCCTCAAGCCCAAGTATGCCTAATGAGGAACCAACCTTAGCATCATCCTCAAAGTACTTAACTACACCAGTGTGTATAAGTAACCTACCCTTAAGTCCATTACTCTGTAGGTACTCCTTCAGAGACCCATCTAGGAAGACTGACATATCCGGAATATAGATTTCCCCAGCTGCAAGCATCAAGTACCAGTTAATGCAGACGCGCTGAGGCTTAAAAACTTATGAGTCGCATACGCCTCTTCAAAGGATTATTAAATTAACTACCGAACCCTACGCTTATGTAAAGGACTTACCACCTCAATAATGAAAGCCGCATCACCTCTATAAGGGTCCTCGAAAACTCGCCTTTAAAAGGCTAAGATACGTTATACAGATGGATGCATGGTGTTTAAGGTGTGTTCCCTTTGTTAAGATCCCCACGTTAGGAATTATCATAGGCATTATGAGGGGGATAATGCGTATTAATCATTGTATCACTCAGTCTTTAGGTCACTCATCATTAACTCAAGGCCTGCGTGGTTACATCACTCAGGTTAGGCAATACTGCATAACCTCTTATAGGGTTTTCCGTTTACTTTCCAGTTTAAGATCCTGCATACTTCATTTTTCCTCCTCCTAGCCTGAATTTTACTCCTAATCACAGTGATGGGAAACACTAGCCCCAAGCTTACTTTTTCATTAGTTTCTCTTGAACTCAACATCCTTATTATTTAATGAACCCTATAGTTAATGGGGCTTACATTCTATTGAGAATTCAGCTTTACTTAAGGCCTCACGAAAGCCTAATTAAACTCAATGCAATAGTCCCTAGTGCTGGGTCGGTTTGTTTAAAACCTAGTTTCCCCTCGTCCTCTTAAGGGGGCGTGAATGTGTATTTTGGTTGATGTGGAGGGCATTGATGGTGTTGGTAAATCCACTGTAATTAGGCTTACTGCAGATGAGCTAAGGAGGAGGGGGTACTTAGTTTATGTTACAAGTGAACCAAGTGACTCACCCATTGGCTTATTCATAAGGAAAAACGTGTTGGAAAGCAATCTTGAAGTGGAGCCAACTGCCTTAGCCCTTCTATTTGCAGCGGATAGGGTGGTTCACTACAATAGGGTTATAAGGCCTAAGGTTCAGGAGGGTTACATAGTTATTACTGAGAGGTACGTTGAATCCACGGTGGCGTACCAGGGTTCCCAGGGGGTACCTATTGAGTGGATAATGGAAATTAACTCAACGGTGGCTGAACCGGACCTAGTGATAATACTTAATGCACCATTAAGCACCGTTGCAGGTAGGTTAACTAGTAGGGGGACGCTTGAGTACTTTGAGAGGAACATTAGCTTCCTTAAGAGCGTCCAGGAGACTTACCTTAGGAGAGCTAGGGAGCGTAATTACCCAGTTATTGACGCGTCAAGGTTAATTAAAGATGTTGTTAATGATGTACTTACGCTTATTGAGGATAAGGCCCAGGGTAAGTGCAAGAACAATAATTAATAATCCATAAGCACCCCTGCTAATCCCCCTTATTGAACCACCTCCTCCACCAGCGTCCGTGTTAATACTAGTGATGTTAGATAGTACTGAGGAGATGTATTTAATGTTCAGGATTATGGGTAAATTAACTTCGCTGGTTTGCTCAACAACAATGTCCACAGTATAGGATGAGGAGGAATTAATAATGAGGTTACTTAAATACTGGTTATAAGTGCTTTTAGCGACCTCATAGTAAGTCTCATACGTGTCTAGTTCATTAATTAAGTTAACCTTCTGGTATTCAATGCTTTGATTAATAGCAAGACTGAAGAGTAAATACTGACCGGTTAAGTTAAAGTATATGCTCATTAGCTTAGCTGATGCGTTTTGAAGCTGTGAACTTGTTTGAATCAGTCCATTAGTGATGTTGGTTAAGTTACCGTATAGTGAGGTTGGTACCGCTAACGCCATGTTAAGCCTACTTAGCGTCGTATTAAGTGTGCTTGTTGTTGAGTTAAGTACGTTACCTAGGTAATTGAGGGCAATGTAGAGTGAGTAAACGCTTTGATTAGTCCTAACAAGGGTATTACTTATGTTGGTTAAGGCGATGACGATGGCAGTACCCCTAGTGTTCAGTTGGTACGCTAGTTCACTCAATTGCCTACTAGCCATTAATACACCCATCTCAGCGCCACTAACGTAATCCTCAAGTCTAAGCACCGTAACCCTCATGGCATCTACATCCTTAATTAACTTACCTAATTCACCAAGTATGCTAGCCTTAACTTCACTGTTTATGTTAAGTGAATTAACCTCATTATACAGTTTAGTTAAGTTACCTTGAACATAACCAAGGTACTGGTAATACCCGGCAAGTGTGGTGTTAGTAGCGTTAAGTATTGGTATTAACTCCATTAACGTGACGTTATACTGCTTAATTTCCCCATAAGCGTATACGACATCTGAAATTACCTCATATTGAAGATTAATTATCTCATTATTCAACTGCGTTAAATTACTCATTATTTGCTTAAGGGAGTAGGACACCATTGGGATAGTGTAGTTAAGCTTACTTAAAACACCATATTCAGCCTTCAACGCGTAGTTAACTTCATAGACCTGAAGCAGCAGTAGGCTTTCAATAACCCTAGTGGAATTCATGTAGTAGGCTGACTGCCTATATAGGGTGGCGGTGGTGTTAAGTAGGTATGATAATTGATACAAGTCATTCAAAAGAATGGTGGCGTTACTGCTTATAGGCCTTACGTAAGGTATATTGTTGAATTCCGTAAGTGTATTGTTTAATTGACCTATGGTTAACTTAAGGTAGTTCAAATAGTAGTATAAGTCTATTGACGAAGTGAAGGTTAATGAACCCAGGTTTATTGCACTCCAATTACCTGAATTAGCAATGATGAATGTTACGTTTAACCCAATGGAACCATTCCTCGGTAACTCACCAGACCAGTACGTATACTCCCCAGTACCAATACTCACCACGCCCGTGGGTGGTGTGGAGTAGTAGTAATTAATGCCGTTCTGAAGCGGTATGTACGCATTATAGGTTAGGGGTAGGCCTAATAGGTTTGATGCATTAATCAGCATTATGAGTTTAACACCAGGGCTGCCGTTTATTACTTGACTTGGGGTTGTTGAACCATTGATGAGGTACCTGAAGTTAATTACATAACCATTCACTAATGGGTTCTGAAACTCAACGTTGAGTGATATGGTCTCAAACGGGTTAATTTTAACATTCCAGTAAACCTCATCACCGCTCATTAAGTATCCACTTGAGGCGTATAATATTGATGAGTACGGTGGTAACCTAAAGCCCACCACAACGTTAATTGCCGATGAATTTTCGTTAATTAGGTTAATACCATAGTTAATATAGGATTTAACACCGCTGCTCGTGTAGTAGTTGACGTAATTAATAGTGTATGTTACTGATAATGACCCAGTAGCCTCAGCCACGTAGGCCATGTGAGCAAGTGCAATGGTCAATAGGGTAATCGTGATTAGCCATGGTCTGGCTTTAATTAAGGTGAAGTAGCTTGTGAATAAGGGCTTAATGCCTCTGATCCTCAATAACCTCTTCAAGCCTCGATATCTCCTCTTCAATTCTATCGGCATCATCGACTAATCTGCTGCGTCTCCTGGCTAATAAATCTATTTTAAGTCCTTCAACATAGTTCCTAATCATATCTCTCACATTAACGCCACTTACATTTATCCTCTCCACCACGCCTGTTTCATAGACTTTACCACCCCTAATGTTAATTATCCTACTGCCTATCTGCGCTACATCAGGGTTATGGGTGGCGATAACCATGGTTACACCAATTGTCTTATTCAACACATTAATGAGAGCCAGTAGCTTTGATGCACTGGCTGGGTCAAGGGCACCAGTGGGTTCATCCATTATTATTAAGCTTGGGTTAAGGGCTAGTGCCCTAGCTAAAGCAACCCTCTGCTGTTGACCACCCGATAGTTGGTTTGGGTAATGATTAGCGTATGGGGTTAACTCAACTAGTTCAAGTAAATACCTAGCCTTAGCCTCTGCCATTGCTTCATCATACATACCGCTCATTAACATCGGCATCATGACGTTTTCAATAGCCGTCAGGTTCTGGATAAGGTTATACTGCTGAAACAGGAAACCCACCTTCAGTAGCCTTAATTTAGCCAACTCATTTTCACTCATATCAGTGACATCAATCTCATTCAAGTAAACCCTCCCACTAGTAGGCTTGTCAAGCATACCCATTATATTGAGCAGTGTTGATTTACCTGAACCACTGGGACCCATTATAATGACAACCTCACCACTGTACACATTTAAATTGACATTGATCAACGCGTCAACGTATACGGACTCAGATATGTAGTATCTCTTGCTAACGTTAATTAACTTAACCACAGCATTGCTATTACTCATTATAACGCATCAGCGTTCTTGATATTATTAACCTTTTCGTCCCACTGAGCTAATTCATGATTGTTTGCGTTAGGTAAAGGGTTAATCCTTAAATATACAAGAGGAAAAGACCTTTCATGAGTTACCTAGAGCCCATGGTGCAGATACCATTCCTGCAGCCGTTGATAAACTTCCTACTTAAGGTACCTGTGATTGGGCCAATAGTGAACTTCCTACTATGGACACCTATCTTCGCTGTCTGGTTTGTTCCTGGTCTGGTTGGCTTATTCATACCGCTGATATTCGTCATATGGTGGGAGAGGAAGGCTGCCGCAAGGGTTCAATGGAGGTATGGACCACTTGAAATATCCAAGAGGATTGGTGGTGTTATACAACCAATAAGCGACTTAATAAGGTATACACTTCAGGAAATCATAATTCACCAGGAGGCTGATGAGGCTTACTTCCTACACATGCCCGTCTTCGGCTTCGTATTCGCGCTACTGCCAGTCCTATTCCTGCCCGCTGGGCCTAGCATTTACGCAATAAACACTGGCTACAATATACTGATAGCTGCGGTGCTCATATCAATATTCAACATTGTCATCATAGTGAGTGGCTGGGCCTCAACAGATAAGTGGGCCTACATAGGTACGGTTAGGGAGGCCTTCATGTATGCGGCCTATGAAATACCATTCATGTTATCAATAATAGCAATGATAATACTCTTCGGTACAGCTGACCCATTCACTATGGTTAATGCACAGGTTGCCCACTACATACCTGGAGCCATACTTAATCCTCTAGCCTTCATAGTTGCCTTCATAACCACAGCAATGGCCTCCTCCAGGTTTCCATTCGATATTGTTGAGAATGATACGGACATTGTTGTTGGACCCTTCACTGAGTACGGTGGTTTAATCTTTGGTTTAACCATGACCATGAGCTACGAGAAGACTTACGTAATGACTCTGCTACTCTCAATAGTCTTTCTAGGTGGCTGGAGTGGCCCATACATTGAACCACTAGGTGACTTATCGGCACCACTATGGCTTGGCGTTAGGGTGTTCCTAGTCATGATGTTCTTCTCATTCCTAAGGGCAGTGTACCCTAATTACAGGCTTGACCACGCCTTAAGGATGGGATGGCGCACACTACTTATTCTGTCAGTAGTAAGTGTTATATGGAGTATAGTTATTAGGCTAGTGTTCCCGGTGATTTAACATGGCTAAGAAGGTAACGCAACCCAAGGTTAACCCAGTGGCTGGACACTTAAATGCGTTAGCTGTCGGAGTGAAGGAATTAATTAAACCAACTAGGTTCACAATACAGTACCCCAGGGAGAGGAGGTGGGTTATTGATAGGTTTAGGGGTTTCATAATTAATGATGTTGAGAAATGCATATCATGCTTCCAATGTGCGTGGGCATGCCCAGTTAACGCAATATTCATGTATAGGGCACCCAACGGTAAGTACTACCCTGGAATAAGGTATGAGCAATGCATACTCTGCCACTTCTGCGTTGACGCTTGCCCAGTTGGTTCACTGCAGGGTACTACAATAAGTGACGGCGCATTCCCAAACCTAGAGTCAACAGTGTTTAAGCCTGAGGATATGCATAATCTACCTCAATGGGATGATGAAGCGGAGTACGTGGTTAAATATGACTTCGATGAGAACGGTAACCTTAAGATAATCCGAATGAGGAAGAGTGAGGTGAAGTAGATATGGTTAAGTGCCCAGTCTGCGGGAGGGATTACCAGAACACTCTCTCACTACTTAAGCACGTTAGGTTAAAGAGTAGGTATGATGAACCTCATAAAGCTCTTTGGTCGGAGTACGTTAAGTTTAAGAGCATTAATGATGGGTATGAGGACATGTTCACTGAAACCGACATATTTAGGGAATTCTTAAAACAAAAGAAGGTCTCCTTTTAACCCTACGCAGTTATTTAATTCACTTCCTTTGATCAATTGGGACATACTGAACGTCATGTGGCCCAACGTAGCACGCCCTTGGCCTGAATAACCTATGCTCATTCAAGTACTCTATTGCATGGGCTGACCAACCCACAACTCTGGACATAGCGAATATCGGCGTGTAATACTCGTACGGTATACCAAGCAGGTACATTGCTATCCCACTCCAGAAGTCTATATTGGGGTAGAGGCTCTTTGGCGCAAGCTTCTCTAAAACAACCTTCTCAACCTCTTCAGCTATCTGGTAATAAGTCATGTTACCCTTCTTTTCACTTAACTCCTTAACAAGATCCTTATATATCCTGGCCCTTGGGTCATAGGTCTTATAGACCCTATGCCCAACACCCATTAACCTCTTGCCCTCAGCAAGCAACTTCTCAACATAAGGCCTAGCATTACCTGGATTCCCAATCTCAAGATACTGCTTCATGGCTGCCTCATTAGCACCACCGTGAAGTGGCCCCTTCAATGCCGCTATACCTGCAACAATAGCTGAGTATAGGTCAGTCCAGGTTGATATCGCCACGTGTGTCGCAAAGGTTGATGCAGGAACTTCGTGATCTATGTGAAGTACTAGGTATAGGTCTATTGCCCTTGTGGATACTTCATCAGGTATTGAACCAAACATCATGTAGAGGAAGTTAGCTGAATGACTAAGATCCCTCCTAGGCCTAATAATCCCTAAACCCCTGCTAAACCTATAGTGGGCGGCAATTATGGTTGGGAAAACTGCGGCTAGTCTAATTGCTTGGTCGTAAAGAGCATCCTTGCTTAAGTCACCCGCCTTAGGGTCAAAGCCGGCTAAGGCTGATACAGCTGACTCTAGGACAAGCATTGGGTGAACCTTATTCTCGGCTAGAACCCTTATTATTGAGTAAACCTCCTCCGGTAAATCCCTATTGGCTGCAAGCTTTTCACTGAACTCCGATAACTCACTCTTTGTGGGTAACTTGCCGTAAAGCACCAGGTAGGCTGTTTCCTCGAAGTTTGAGTACTTGGCTAGGTCCTCAATCCTATACCCCCTATACCACAGTATTCCCTTCCTTCCATCAATATCACTTATTGACGTTACCTTGATTAGAACATCCTCAAGACCATGTATTATTGGCCCGCATGGAGACTCTATCACCTTTCCGCTTGTACTTATTTCAACCTTCTTAACAGACTCCATAGTTCCCCTAGTTGAATTTATGCTTAAAAAGCTAATTTACCTATAAATATAACACCTTAAGTGTAGAGAATTCGACAACCACATTACCTATGGCTTGCGAATTTAATGCCACAACGATAAGTCTACTTGTGGTTAAGCCAATACTATTGACTAATGCGCATTTGGGAACTATTATTTTATCTTCATAAGTATTTACGTATGCTTGAGTTGATTCAAATTCTACATTGTTTAAGGGTATTGCTAAACCCATGGGTACTTTAACGTTAACCCTAATGCACTTAAACCTACTCCTACCACCGAGGTAAGCCCCATATATGAACCCATTTGATGCTAGGAAACCCGCAACAGCCCTGGCTTGTTTATTTAAAATCCTGAAGTTAACCCCCTCTAGGCTTAACCTACCCTCATTAGATTCAAGACTATATTGGTAACCTAAGTCAATTGAAATAACCCAAGGTGCCTTGAGAAGTGGTATAACGTAAGTATTATCCTTTTTCTTAGCCTTGAATAACTTAATTAAATCATTTGGGTTTGAGTTGATTAGTTTCCTAAATTGCTCAAGGTCACCTAGCGTAATGGTTTCAATGCGCATATGGCTTTAGGTAATTTAAATTTATTAGTATTTCTATGGAACCTCTATGTTAGCATGCATATTTCTTAAATCCTCCTCAGTCTTATTCAACCTATGCATTAACTCCGCTATTACTGCATCAAGGAAAACAGTAGTGGTATCCTCAAATAATGTACCTAAGGGAGCGAGCGGTTCATGAAGCCCAAGTATTTGCCTAGCAAAGTAATCATCAATCCTGGAAACCTTAGTCCTACCTGGTATTACAAGAACCATATCAGCAATCTTAGCTAATGGTGAGTCAGGGTAACTAGTCACAGCAACAACCTTAGCCATCATGCGTTTAGCCGCATCAGCAGCTGCAACTACAATACTCGTTGTCCCACTTCCACTTATGGCTATAACCAAGTCCCCTGAGCCGACACTTGGCGTTATCGTTTCACCCAATACGTATGACTTATACCCAAGGTGCATTAGCCTCATGGCAAACCCCCTCGCAACTAGACCTGATCTCCCAGCCCCAACAACTAAAACCTTATTACCCCTATGGTAAAGCTTCTCAAGCTCGTCAATGAATTCGTTAACCTGATCGGGACGCATGACCTTTATAGCCTCTTCTATAAACCTACTTACCTCATTATACGCCATCATGAAGTATGGGGGGAAATCTAGATTCATTACTGAAGGGTTCTTTTTAAAAAATTTAAACATTTACCCTTTTTTAAAACAGGGGGTGGGGCGTCGTTAAGTTACTTTAAGTCATCACTAGGCTCTTCACCGTCATAAAGTGACCTATCACTAATATTGACACTATACTTCTTAGCCTCAAGTTTCTGCGCAATGTACTCAAAGGCCACCATGGGGTCAGTGTGTGGTCCACAGGTATAGACATCAACAGTCGCATACTTGTGCTCAGGCCAGGTGTGAACTGATATGTGGGACTCAGCCACAATAGCCACTACTGATAATCCACCGCTTGGCGTAAACTTATAGTAGAATAATGACACCACGGTGGCGTTAGCCTTTTCTGCAGCCTCCTTAACTATGTTTGTTAACTTGACTTCATCTCGAAGTATTTCCTCATTACAGTCATATAAATTACCGTACACATGGGTACCATAAACAACTGCCCCAATCCCCCTCACGTGCTTGGGAACTTCTTCTCCCAATGTGAGGGGATTGGTTTGGGTTCTCATTGCTGCGATTCTAGTGGGTTTTTAAACCCATTATATTTCCTCGCTTAAAAACTTTACCCCCAGTTTAACCCAATATCCCCTATATTGCATTCATGCGGCCAGCAATAACCTACTTTTAATCACCAGTAATTATCACGAAGTCATCCCCCTTACTGCTCCTGCCCTTGAATAGTTTAATCAGTAATGCTGTAATACCTATGATTACGAGTATAAGCAGTATTGCGGCTAGGTAATTCCAGTTAATGTAATATAATACGTTAATAGACGCTGAGTTACCTATTATTGGCACTGTATAGGAGCCGATTGCGGCATGTACTGTAACGTAATTGACGCCGATTGGAACACATATGGTGGCTGAACCATTAATGTTGAAGCTTAGGCCACCTGCATTAACGATTGCACTTATTGGTGAACCTAGAAGCCCAACTACCTTAACATTAATTACCCTTACTGGTATACTCACGTTCACGTTACTGGAATTAACCTTAACTATTGATGAACCTACCACGGAACCATTAATCATAGCGTTAATGAGTATTGTGGACCCATACTTAACATTACTTAAGGTAACCTTAAACACATTATTACTGCCATTTATTAAACGCGCAGATGAATTCATGGCTAATACTACATGACCACATGCAGACGGTAATTGAGTTAACATTACGCTTAAGTTCACTGTATGGAATAGTGGAACCTTAACTATGGTTGATGATTGATTTATAGTAACCATAAGCCTATAGTAACCTGAATCGCTTATAATAACCAGGGAGTAGACCCCTGGAACTAGGCAGGTATTATTCCTTAACATAGTGTATGCCCCATGGCCCAAAAGTAGGATTGTTGCATTCACAGGGTATCCATCAATGGTCTCAACATTAATTGAATTCCCAGTTATAATATTGTTTAAGTTAACCGTAGCCTTACCGTTAGCCAATCCGAGTATAATCAGGTTGGCCACAGGCTCATTACCTATGTATAAGGTTTCATTAGATGGAACCGTTACAGTGACACTCCCCTTACTAGCCTGGGTGGGTATTAGGAGATTACTGCACCATGGGTTCAAGGACACTGATGCCGTTGACTCAATCCAGTTAACTGATCCACTTAACTTAACTAACGATTGCCCAGGAATGAAGATAGGCACGGTGGTATCTAGCCTAGTTAATGAGCCTGCTAGGTTAATAGTGTAGTAGGCCGAGTCATTGCTTAAGATCGCTAAGCCACTCCAGGGAATGCCCACGGTGGCTGGTATTGAATAAGTCGTGTTGACTGAGTAATACACCGTGGCGTTATTAACCCTGAAAGCTGGGTTAAATGTGTAGGATACGTAAACATACTTACTCATTACTATGGGTATACCACTGGCGTTAACAATGTACGTACTCTTATTGACCAGGAAAGTGAATGGGGACGCAGGCTTCACAGACCCCCCAATTACGACTAACCCAACCATAGTGTATAATGGGGTCAACCCAAGGCTAACCGTATTATTAATGGTGAGGATGCCGGAGCCACTGTAGCTGCCTGTAATTACCGGTCCCTTGTAAAGGTAAAGCACTGGGGGTATCTTCATGTAGTTGGCGATAGTTACCATTAATCCATAGGTGCTTCCGCAATTAACCCAAGTGCTTATGAATTTAGGAGTGTTCAAACCCATTACTGGGGTTATTGACCCATTACTCAGCACTAATGAGACTGATGATAAACCCAACTGTGACCTTGGGTCAATTACAAGGGTTAAATTAACAATGCCATTACAATCCAACGGTATTATTGATGATCCATTAACAGGCAGTATTACTGGAGTTGGGGAACCATTAATGTACATCAACCCATAATTAACAATATAGTTAGGTGCAGCTACCAATACAGGCGCCATAACCATCAACACCACTAGGAATACAATAAACTTCCTCATCACGGGGATGTCTTTTTATCCTGAAACTATTTAACCTATTGTTTACTAATAAAGTAAGTACCACTCATGGAGGCTTAATTACTTCACCCCCATGTGCCTTAAGGCAAAGTTAACGAACGTACCTATGGAGGTTAATCCACTAACGTGCAGTGTTCATATCACTTACTGGAGGATTTTGATTGAGCAGTGGACTTAGCATGCTTTAGTTTTCTAACCCAAGCCTGCTTTTGCGGGTTCTTACCCATTTTAACCATGCTTACGAAGCACCTCCTACTGCAGAACCGTAGGACCACTCCATCAACCCTAACGTACATTAACCCATAGCCAGGCGGTATGGGTCTTCCACAGTACGAGCAATTGTAAATCCTCACAATCCCTCAATTCCCCTGTTCTTTTAAATTTGACGCATTAATCGCTTAGAATCACTACTTAGTGTGAACCGCGGAGTATCAGCTAATTTTATTAACCCACGTTAAGCAATGATTGACTTATGGTGGTTATTCACCTTCCTGCTTCTTCGCTTTCCCCTAAGGCTACTTTCCGCACCCACCTATGCTTAGCTTAAAAGCAGCCAAGTGGGTTTAAGCATGATGCAGGGTGTCTTCGTGACGGGACCGCCTGGGGTTGGTAAAACAACCCTAGTTGTTAAGGTGACTAGTAGGCTTAAGGAGGCTGGTGTTAGGGTCGTGGGCTTTTATACGTTAGAGGATAGGGAAGGGGGCGTTAGGGTTGGTTTTAGGCTGGTTAATGTTAATAATGGTGAATGGAGGTGGCTGGCTCATGTTAATAAGGTGCAGGGGCCAATGGTTGGTAAGTATCATGTTGATATTAATGCGATTGAGTGGGGCTTAACCTTACTTAACGAAGTAGGTGACCTTTACGTTATTGATGAGGTTGGCCCCATGGAGATGAAGCATCCCTCATTTCTAAGGAACATTGAGAGCATCATTAACTCAAAGCGCTTCCTCATTACTGTCCATGTTAGGATGAGTAATTGGGTTAACTCATACTTAAGCCTCAGCAAGATACTTAAGTTAAGTTATGCTAATAGAGATGCTGCGGTTAATGAGGCACTCAATTACTTAAAGGTATTACTTAATAAACCTAATTAATTCTAGCTGAGACTGTTAAAGTTCCTTTACTTGCTGGCTTAAACTCAGGTAGCTTCAAGTATGCCACTGCTGCCCCAGCCCTAGCTGCTGCGTCAATCACTAGGAGATACTTAACAGCCTCCTCAATCCCCACCACAAGTTCAGTTACAGTTAATGCTGCGCTACCTATGAGTGAACCAACTAATGTTCCAGTACCATAGACGGCATTGTATATTGTTATTGCGCTCTTCTTGTCCCTTGAATTATCGAAGAGGTAGGCCATGTAGGCTGTGTTTGATACTGAGTTAGTGAAGCCGGCTACTATGTTCATTATGAATAATTGGTAAACGCTAGTGCTGAAAACGTACATTAATGGGAACGTTACTAGAAGGAACCTGCCCAGGAACATCATTAGTCTCCTATGCTTATCCACAAGTGAACCAACCGGCCTCTGGAGGATTAACGTTGATGTTCCGCCTACTATGCTTAGTATAGCCACTTGCTCAGTGGTCATGTTGAATACGTAGTATTGCGCAACTGGGAATATTGGCCAGGCGAAGGACCAGACGACCGCAAATAGGAATGTTGCGCCCAGGAATCTTTCAATACCCTTAACGCTCTGCCTAAGGTTGCCTGAATCCACCCCATCATACTTAACGTTATTTAACCTAGTCAACACCATGAAGTTGCTCATTATGAGTAGCGCAGCGGTTAAGAATACGTACCTAGCCAGGGAGTAATCACCCCTAATCACTAATCCCGCTATTAATGTGGCCAGTAAACCACCTATTGACCCGAAGAAGCCGTACTCAGCAAGAACCCTACCCCTAGAGCCTCTACTTGCTCTCTCTAATAGTAGTGCCCACGCGTATGAGGAAACACCACCAATGGCAGCAATGAATAGGTAAGTAATAACATAGAGTATTGGATTACTGTAGGAGATGAACGCCATCAGTAACCATAAAGTAGCCAACGTTACTGTTGATAACCTAAGCAACTTAACGGGTTCACTGAGCTTCCTTAATGGTAACTGAGTTACCCCTGCAAAGAAACCGTTTGCGGATGAAATTAAACCTAAGCCAATATTAGGTACCCCACTGGCGACTGCCAGGAAACCCATGAACGGTTGTGTTAAACCATTGGCTAGGTTCTGAATTAGCACGTATAATCTCAGCTTATCCACAAATAAACCACACTGACCATTGAATATTTAAATCTATCCTCTCAACAGGTTAATGATGCGCTTTGACATTTATATTTCCAAATTCGTAATCTACTCATCACTTAAATAATCATGCCTAGGCTTTACTCACTTAATTGGAAAGACTTAAGGGCACTTTCAATAAAAGTATGAACCCAGGCATTGAAGTCTTATGCGGGAAGCAACTATGAAAAGGGTCATGAGGCGAAACATGAAGAAAACTTTTAGTTAATGCTTTAAAAAATCCTAGGCATAAACTACGGTGAAGGTGAATATGGTGCAGTACTACTTAGGCGTAGACGTGGGTGCAAGCTTCATTAGGATAGGCGTGGTTGGGTTAAACGGTGAGATTATTGATAAGGTTAAGGTCCCCATGCCCCAGGAAGGTGATGAAGACACTGTTGCTAACATAATAATTAAGGGAGCTAAGGAGAATTTAGGCAAGTACCTATCCTCAGTTTCAGCAGTGGGGATAGGGTCAATAGGTCCCCTTGACCTGAAGGCTGGTAACGTTCTAATAGCCCCTAATTTAAGGTGGAGGGTTAAGAGGTTTAGGCTCTATGCCCCATTGAGGAGGGGGCTTGGGTTACCTGTAGTAATAGGTAATGATGCCATGGCGTCAGTCTGGGGTGAGTACCTATTCGGCCAGGGGGTTGGGAGGAATAACGTAGTTTACATAACCTTATCCACAGGTATAGGAATGGGTGTTGTGGTTGATGGGCACCTCCTAGTGGGTAAGGATGGTAACGCTCATGAAATGGGCCATGCCGTTGTTGATATTGAGTCAGATCTGCAGTGCGGCTGCGGGGGCTATGGGCACTTGGAGGCTATTGCTGGTGGTGGTAATATACCTAGGAGCGCCCGGTGGTACCTTGAGAAGAGGTATAGGGGACAGGTGAGTGAATTAGCTTTAAAGGTTAAGGAAGGTAGGGCCACTACTCCAGACTTATTTAATGGATTCAAGAATGGTGATCCATTTGCGCTGGAGTTCATTGACTATGTACTTAAGGCTATTGCGGCTGGGGTGGCTAACACAATAAATGCCTATGACCCTGAAGTAGTGATACTGGGTGGTAGTGTCTTCCTTAATAATGTGGATGTGATAATGGATGGGTTAAACAGGTACGTTAAGAGGTATGTTGCTAATAGGATGCCTGAAATAACGGGCACGCGCTTCGGGGATGACATAGGAATAATCGGCGCCGCGGCGTTAGCCTTAAGGGTACCTGAATCACTTAAACCATTCATTGAGTTGCAGGAAAAGGAACTGCATTAGGCTTGGTCACAGTAGTCCTAGGTTGGTTAATAGTTCAATGGCGTTGTTTTCGCTTGATAATCTTACGTAAGCCTTCTTCTCCCCCTCCATTGTTATCAGAGTCCTAACGTTAATGACTTTAACCTTATACGCCTTCTCCACGTAATCCCTGATCACCTTCTTATTAACGCTCCTAGGCACTACAACGGTTAACGTATTCTCCTTCTCAGCCAGCCTAATAGCCTTCTCAGTTAGAATGAACCTAGTGATGATTGGTTGACTGGACATGCTCACTCACCTACATTGAAAAGCTTCCCACTGCTTAACTTCTCAATAGCCCCCTGAGTCCATAATGTTAATCTACCCGGCACACCGCCAGGCGCTAGGTGGAGTACACTTAGGTTGTCTACGTAAACCACGTCGACTCCAGCCATATTCCTAACTGCCTTAATCACTGGTGCATCCTTCCTGGAAACAACCACTAACACACTCTTAGGCTCCTTATACCTCCTACCCCTCATCTTACCCCTCCCAGCCCTAATCCTCACGTTACGTTGAGCCCTAAGTACATCACTCCATAGTCCAAGAGCCTTGAAGACGGCCTTAACATCACTAGCCTTACTAATTCCCTCAAAATCATTAACCACAACCAGCGGTATTGCCTTAACATCCCCAACTAAGTGCCCCCTCGCTATTACGAGTTCCTTAACGGCTGTGGCTGCTATTGCTGACCTAATTGCAAGTATCCTCTCCTTCCTATTAATCCTCTCCCGCAGCCTCTTCTCAACCTTAGGTGGATGCGCCCTCCTGCCCTTAACCACGTTGGGTGCGATCCTGGCCCTTGGCCACATGTTACCCTTAATCCTAGGAACCCTAGCTATACCTAGGCCCGTACCGAAGCTTACAGCAGATGTCCTTAACCCAGCCTCCTTATCGGTGCCCTTTGGTTGAAGCCTAGCCGTTAATGCACTCAACACTGCCCTTCTAATTAAGTCAAACCTTATTGGGGTCTTAAAATGCTCAGGTAGGTTTACCTCACCTACAGCTTCACCGTTTAGGTTCAGTAATTTAGCGTTGGCCGGGACCTCGTACTTGTTCTTAAGTAATGGGGATAAGTCAATGCTCACTTCAACTCACCCCACTTACACCCATTGTGCTTACCCAAGTTACGCTTGGGGCTTGAATCTGCCTAAGATCATAGTTGAACGGTGGCCTAATTGGGTATCTGAAAGCAATAAGCCTCTTAACAACGCCTGGTGTTGAACCCTCAATGAGCACGTAGCCACTTCTTATTATGCCGTAATGCTTAAACCCACCCTTAGGCGTCACCTCAGCACCATTATCGCTTATCTTAAGTATCCTCTTATTATACTCAGTGCGCCTATGGAACCCCATTTGCCCCATCCTCGGTTGAGTATACATTACCGCAGGCTTAGGCCCAACTGTACCAGTCCTTCTTGAACCCTTCCTATGCTTATGCCACCTGGGCAACTCCTTAACGCCAAACCTCTTAATTACACCCTGGGTCCCCTTACCTTTAGTAACCCCTATGACATCCACTAGTTGACCAGGCTTAAAGACATCAGTGGGCTTAACCTCCTTACCTAATAACCCTGAAGCGTACTTAAACTGCTCATCAATGGTTGGTACACCACCAACTGGTATTTCAAGAACCTCAGGGGTCTTCTTACCTACACCAGCCTTATAGGGTTGGGTCATTGCAATAACCTTAATGTAACTTACCGAGTCAAGTAGACCCTGCAGGTCAGTAAGCGCCTTATCCGTATTAAACTTCTCAGGTAATGTAGGTATCCTCCTCGTAATATACTTCTTAACTTCATCAGTAACGCTAACCCAGGCTTCCCCAACGCTCACTAACTCTGACTTAAGTGGGTTAACTGCGTAGGCTCTTAAACCAACTACGTAAAGTGGAGGAGTCTCAACTACTGTAACTGCTTTAATAAGTTCCTTACCGAAGAATGGGCTTGTCTTTCTATCATCAACCACAGTAACGTGAACCATACCGGCCTTATAACCAACGAAACCCAGGAGGGTGGGTTTACCTAAGTTAACTATAGGCCAATTGCGTATTCTAGGCACTATATCACTGGCCCTCTTCCTAGGGTAGTAGGCCATGGATCCTCTCCTAGGCCTATGAATCTTCAACCCCACTATAAGACACCTTAGCAGTGGGTTAATGAATGAGGCCTTTTTAAGCTTTCTAGATGATGACTGACGGGGCGCGTTTAGCCGTCAAGGCCCTTCCCTTAGCTTAAAGCTTAAACTTTAAGTCACCTATAATGATAAGAAATATTAAGCAATAGGATGCAACCCCCTTAGTGAACATTGAGGAGCTACCGCTGCCAAGCGTGCTTAGGGACTTCCTAATTAGTAAGAGGGGCATTAGAACATTATACCCACCCCAGGAGGAGGCTATTAAGGCTGGCTTACTGAATGGTGAAAATGTACTAATGGTTTCAGCCACAGCCTCAGGTAAGACACTACTAGCTGAGGTAGCGGCTATAAACAATATCTTAGTTAATGATAAGAAGACGCTTGTGGCAGTTCCCTTAAAGGCATTAGCCTTCGAGAAGCTAAGTGACTTCAACACGTACAGTGAATTAGGCATTAGGGTGGCTGCATCAACAGGTGACTATAATAGTGAGGATAAGTGGTTAGGCTCTTATGACATAGTAGTAACCACCTATGAGAAACTTGATAGTCTGCTTAGGCTTAAGCCGAGCTGGATATGGGAAGTTGGGCAACTCATCATTGATGAAATACACTTCATTAATGATGATGAAAGAGGACCAATCATAGAGTCGATTGTAGCTAAGTTAAGGATGCTTAACCTTAACCCACAGATTATTGGGTTAAGTGCAACAATAGGTAATCCTGAAGAATTGGCTAATTGGCTTAACGCTAAGCTCGTTAAGTCAAACTGGAGGCCAGTCAGCCTGAGGGAGGGCGTCTACCATAAGGGCGTAATAACCTACGTTAATGACGGCGAAAGGCGGATTAGTGGGCAGGGTGATTCACTGGTAAACCTAACGGTGGATACGCTGAACGATGGTGGGCAAGTACTCGTGTTCTCATCGTCAAGGCAGGGCGCAGTGAAGATAGCTAGGAAGCTAGCTGAATACGTATGCTCATCCCCAGTTAGGTACATTGACCCCACTGAGGCAAATGAATTAGCTGAGGAGGTTAAGGAGGCTTCCTCATCAAGGATACTTGCCGAGGAATTAACAAGCCTAATAAGGTGCGGCGTATCCTTTCACCACGCAGGTCTTGAATTAGAGGTTAGGAGAATAATTGAGGAGGGATTTAGGAGAGGCGTATTAAGGGTTTTAGCCTCCACAACAACCCTAGCCGCTGGGGTTAATCTACCTGCACGTAGGGTTATTATTAATGAGTATAGGCGTTATGAACCAGGCTTCGGCTTCATTGAGATACCTGTAATGGAGTATAAGCAGATGGCTGGTAGGGCAGGTAGACCAGGCCTTGACCCCTATGGTGAAGCAATAATAGTGGTTTCAAGTAAGGATGAGGTGGATTACGTCATTGACAAGTACATTAAGTCCCCGCCTGAGTACGTTAAGTCAAACTTCATGAACACCACTTCACTCAAATTCCACATTCTATCCGCTGTGGCAAGCCAATATGCTGATACAATTAATGAATTGGTTACGTTCATTTCAAACACGTTCGCTGGATTCCAGGGTAGATTATCATCAGTAATCCAGGCTAATTCAATTAGGAGGATGATTAGTAGGATTATTGATGAACTAGTGGATTACGGCTTCATCATTAAGAATGGGGATAAGCTTGAGGCCACTGAGGTTGGTGCAGTGGTGAATAGGATGTACCTTGACCCGGATACGGCTCATGTCTTCATAATGGGTTTAAACAGCCTTAACAATGAGGCTGACTTAAACGCTTATTCACTAATGCTTGTCGTTAAGTCACCTAAGATACCTAAGGTTAAGGTGAGGAAGAATGAGGTTGATGACTTGGCTCAACAGGTAGTCTCAATGTGGCCCTCAATACCGCTTAAACCCAGTGATGAGGATGAGTTACTTAATTACCCCGAGGACTACGAGGACCTCCTCTCAGAGTTTAAAACAGCCATGGCGCTCCTTGAGTGGATTAACGAAGGCAGTGAGGACCAGGTAATGAAGACTTATGATGTGCAACCAGGGGACTTAAGGGTTCTCTCAGATCAGGCTGAGTGGCTGATAGGTGCACTTCAGGAATTAGCCAAGACACTAGGGTTAAGTAGTAGTATTGTGAACGGGTTAAGGACACTTAGGTATAGGGTTAAGTACGGTGTTAATGATGAATTACTGGAATTAGTCGTTAACCTTGAGGGTGTGGGTAGGGTTAGGGCTAGGGCTCTCTATAACGCTGGCTATAGGACGATAGAGGACTTAGCTAAGGCAACCGTAAGTGACTTAACCAAGATACGTGGAATAGGGGATAAGATTGCAGTATCAATACTGGAGCAAGCCCGCCAGTTAGTTAAGGATGGTAGGGTAGTTAAATTTAATGAAACCATGGTTAAGGGAAGAACTAGGCGCAGTGGGGGTGGTTTACTTGATCACCTGTACTAACCCGCATTCCACGTCATACAGTTCCATTAAGGTTCACATCATTAAGTTGACGGCAATATTCAATTTTACCACTTGAGAGGCATAAGTAGGGGAAAAGCAGGCTTCCAACTATTGAGGTGGTTTACCTTAGCTCCACATCGCTTAACCCATAGTTGCGTAGAAAGACTTCTAAATCAGCTTCTCTTGGCAGGTTCTCTTCATCACCCCTAACCATAACTACCATGGCTGCTGCAGCAGATGCCCTAACTATAGCCTTAGATGGTGGAAGTCCCTTAAGCACTGATGCAAGGAAGACACCTGCGTACGCATCTCCTGCACCTATTGGATCCTTGACAGGTACTTGGAAAGCCTTTGAGCTTACTGTTTCACCATCCCATCTAGCCACTGAGCCCTTAAGCCCCATCTTTAAGATAACCCTACTTATCCCAAACCTCGCCTCCGCCTCCTTGAAGACGCCTTGAGGATCCCTTGTACCAAACAGTAGTTCCCCCTCATTTTCATCAAGGAAAAGTACATTAACATTCTTGAGAACCCCCTCGACAGCCTTAACAGCCTCCTCAATACTCGGCCAAAGGAGTCTCCTAATGTTTACATCGAACGAAACCATTACGTTGCGCCTATGGGCTACCTCAACACCCCTCATCACAGTCTCCCTGGCTGAGTCACTTATAGCCATGGTTATGCTGGTGGTGTGGAAGAACCTTGAACCAGCAATGTACTCTTCATCCAAGTCACTGGGGCTTAATGCTGACGCCGCTGAACCCCTCCTATAGTATAATACAGTACTAACCCCTGGTACTGGGTAACTTCTTTGAACAAAATATATCCCAGTTGGCCTCTCAGGGTCAAACTTAACCCTGGAAACGTCAACTCCCTGCCCCCTAAGCCACTCATATATGAAGAAGCCGAACTCGTCATTACCGAGCCTTGTTATTAATCCACTACTGAGCCCAAGCTTAGAGACGGCTACGCACACATTAGCCTCGGAGCCTGCTGAATGCTTCTCAAAATACGTCACATACCTTAATGGACCCTCAGTCACTGCATTAAACTGGACGAGCGGTTCACCTAAGGCCACTAAGTCAGGCATAAGGGTTCATTTAGCCCAGGTATTAAGCTATGCTGCCATACTGCATGAGCTTAAGTAACTATACTACGGAATGACTGGTGGCTTAACCTTACGATGGCTTATCACCACCAGTCAATATCTGCTCCATGATTGCGTGAAGCCTATCTAACCCTTGTCCATTAACAGAACTTACTGGTATTGGTTCAGGCACAATGTTGACACTCCTAATCACGCCACCTATCCTTGATACTAACTCTGACCCACCCTTAACCTCTAGGTAGTCAGGGTCCTCAATCATGTTCTCTATTTCCTCAATCTCCTCCTCAGTCAGTAAATCAACCTTATTAAGTACATTAACTTGAGTCTTCTGAATCCTCAACTGAACCGATAGGGATAGTAGGAGACTTGAAGCTAGGCCTAGTGGGGTTCTGGCGTGTACTGAATCTATTACGAAGAGCACCATGGACTTATCCATCGTTAACCTATCCACCACTAAGGGTCCCGTATCCCTGAAAGCGAACATCTCAAGCTGACCCGGTGTATCCACTATTAGGTACGTTGGATCAAGATCATTTATCTGCTGCTTAATGTCATCAATCCTAGTCACTATTAGGTCAACGGCCGCTATTAATGATGCATTTGGGCCAAGCTTATACTTCCTCATTATGCTCCTGGCTGATACGTAATCCCTAATGTCAATATCAGGGGTATAAGGCAGGTACTCTGCGGCTGGGTCTAGGTTAAGTATGCTGACGTAGTTGTCCTGGTTCTCTAAGTAATCAGCTAAAGCTGAGGTTAACGTTGACTTCCCTGAACCAGCTGTTCCAGTTATGAAAACCGCAAGTATGTTAACCACCCCTCCTACTACTCTTCACGAGTTGCGCTAATTTCTTAATAAGGCTTCTCCTACCATACCCTTCAACCTTATAAACATATAAGCACCCTGCGGAGTCCTCCTCAAACCAATGCCTAGGGTGCCTCTTCTCAGGGTGCGCCTCATATTTAAGCCCAAGCGTTGAAGCTGCCTTAACCAATTCATCCAATGTAGGCTTTTCAACAGCCAACTGCCTAGGCACAACCCTACCATTACTCCTGCTTACCGTCGAGTCAATGTTAATCCTCCACACCACCCAGTAATCCTTCTTACCCATTTCAGTAAATCGCAGTAAAATGGTATTTAAACTTGCTTAAGCAAGTTCAGCAACATAACCTTAATTCCCCGAATTTTCCCTTTAACTATTAAAGTAACCTTACGATCAATTGCTAACGTCGTTTAAAGCCATTGCTCTGAATCTGATTTAAGCCTATGGTAATCCAGCCGTAGACTTATAACTCTGTATTATTGCCTTAACCTTATCCATTAATCCACTTTGATGACTCTCCTTCTCAATGAATTTAATAGTCTGTGATGCGAATAATTCATCACGCTTACTCCTGCACCTAACCCATATCCTGCCATTCTGGCCTACTGTTACGTCACAGTTGAGTTCATCCTTAAACATGTTTACCATAGACCCCTTCTTCCCTATAACCCTAGGCACCTTAACTGGGTCTATTTCTATAATAGTCCCGTCCTCAATCCTACCTAGCCTAGACTCCTTAATAGTTAACGTTACTGGGTAATCCTTAGCCAGGTTGAAGTCGCTTATTTTAGCAAGGACAATATCACCTATGTTTAGTATGTTCCTTAAATCAGCGGTGACCACATCAACAGGCTTCAAGGTGGCCTCATTAATGGGGAGGTAGGCTGAGTATGGGGACTTAATATCAATCTCCCATCCATTAACAAGTATATCTATTACGTAACCTATAACTATGTCTCCTTGCCTTGGCTTATAGGCCCCATTTAGTGGTATTACTTGAACCTCCATTGGCTTTACGTCACCCTTAATGTTAATCATGGCCACCGTCGCGGCGTATGCCTTATCCCCCTCCCAGTACACTGATCCAACTATGACGTAATCATTACTCTTTCCACCAATTAAATCCCCAGGTAGCACTATCATCCTGTCGGTAACGTTAAGCATAGGTGAGGGTATTGGGTTGGGAATAATAAGCGTTGCTAATGATTTCGATATCAGGATGAACCTAACTAATTAATACTTTCAGTCACCTCTATAAACCCAGTAATCATTGGATTAATTACGCTTAAATGCAGCGGTAACTGAGGTTAAGTCATGGGTAAGCACACCCATGCCTTCACTGTTGATGAAGCTAACGTAATAATTACGGAAATTAAGCCAGTGTTAGGGGGATTAATGGAGGCGTATAAGGATGGTGAATTAGACATTATACGTAAGCAGTCAAGGTGGCTAATTAAATTATCCCATAGGCTCGGCTTCAGTATAAACACTAGGCTTGGTATTGTTCACTTCCCAACATTATATAAGGGTAATTATGATGCGTTACTATGCTATAGGTTTAGCGAACCTAGGGTGATGTATTGGCATTGGGTTGATAGCGCCGTCAGGATGAGAATAAGGGATGTTAACCTCTTCGGCTCTAAGGGAATTAAGAATAAGGAAGCTGATTAACAGGGATGCATTAATAGACTAGAAACGTTTATAAGCTGTGTAGCAGTGTCGATATCGGATAGCTATGCCATTAGATTCAGCAATAAAAGCCATAAACCTAACCAAACGCTATGGTCCAATACTAGCCGTGGATCACATTAATTTCGACGTTAAGTACGGTGAGGTTTTCGGCTTCCTAGGCCCTAATGGGGCAGGTAAAACCACAACCATAAAGATGCTGACCACTGTAACTAGACCCACTGAGGGTACAGCACTGGTGAATGGTTACGATATTGTTAAGCAACCGGCTAAGGTGAGGGAATCAATTGGTGTAGTTCCCCAGGAGTACACTAGTGATGAGGATTTAACCGGTTGGGAGAATCTAATGCTCATAGCTAGCCTATATGGGATACCTAAGAAGGAGGCTAAGGAGAGGGCTGTTGAGCTACTTAACCTAGTTGAATTGTCCCATGCAGCAGACAGGAAGGTTGAAACATATTCAGGAGGCATGAGGAGGAGACTTGAGATAGCCATGGGTTTAATAAATAAGCCTAAGATACTGTTTCTTGATGAACCAACCCTGGGTCTTGATGCGCAGACTAGGGCTGCAATATGGTCGTATGTTTATAGGCTTAAGGAGCAATTGGGTACCACAATATTCGTTACTACTCATTACCTTGAGGAGGCAGACCAGTACTGCGATAGAATAGCCATAATTGACCACGGTAAGATACTTGCCATGGGGACACCTAGGGATTTAAAGGAGAGCATTGGCGGTGACGTGGTTTCAATACAAGTTGCCGGTAATCCTGAGTCCGCAGTTAAGGTGCTTCAGAGTGTTGATGGTTTAAGTGACGTTAGGGTTGTTGAAGGGTACGTTAGGTTTAAGGTTAAGGATGGCAGTAGAGCTGCACCAGTAATATTCGATATATTGAGTAAGGCTGGTGTTAGGGTAATGAGTATATCAATTAAGGAGCCTTCAATGGATGAGGTCTTCATGGAGTACACTGGCCATAGCCTAAGGGAAGAGTGGGGCAGTAGGGAGGAGGCCATGGCTATGAGGAGGATTATAAACACGGCTAGGAGGTGATGGGGATGAGTAATCCACTTCATGGTTTATGGGCCTTAACGGATAGGGAACTTAAGAAGTGGTATAAGGCTCCGGTAGTCTTAATAGTGACATTAATTCAACCAATAGTTTGGCTAGCCTTCTTCGGTAAATCAATGAACATGACTTCAATATTCACAAATGGTAGTGTTAACATACCTGGCTTAAACATACCTAAACAGGTTATTGACCAAATAGCCCAAGCCTACTTAAAGTCAACATTCGGTACAACGGACTACTTCTCATTCCTAGCCGCCTCAATGGTTGCTCAAATAACCTTCTTTACCGCAATGAACAGCGGCATGAGCATTGTGTGGGATAGGAGATTAGGGGTGTTGGGTAAGCTACTTACAACACCTGTACCTAGGGGTAGCATAATAATGGGTAAGGTGCTTAACTCAGTAATAAGGTCACTTGCCCAAGCCACCATAGTGCTACTTATAGCGGTGCTCTTAGGAATGAAATTCAATACTAAGCTAACCCCCCTTGAGTTTGCGCTAAGTATTATTGGTGTTTACGCAGCCTTAACTCTACTTTCCTTAGGATTCTCATCACTGTACTTAACCCTGGCACTTCGTTCAACCAATTGGCAGTCTCAAATGGCGATAATAAACCTACTCAACATGCCGTTAATGTTTGCAAGTAATTCATTCTACCCAATAAAGATGATGCCTTGGTGGCTTAGACCAGTAGCCTACGTAAACCCATTAACGTACGTTAATGATGTAACAAGAGGATTACTACTAGGTGTATCATCATTCAGTGTACCCATGGACTTCCTGTACTTGACAATATTCGCTGTGGTGTTCTCGGCAATAGGGATAGTGTTGTCTTGGCGTTTCCTAAGTGAAGCCTAGTTAAACACAATCATATTGAAGGACACTAACCCTATGGTTATCTCCCTGTTAATAAGCGTAATGTAATGTAGGGTCATGGTGTTTTATTCATTAACCTACCTACCTATACGTGAATTTAAACCACCCAGTAACCGTAAGGGTTATGAGGATTAGGGAACTAGTTAACTTAACTCTACTAGTTTTAATGTCCCCCCTAGTTGGTTATGAGGAAGCCATTAGGTTAATAGGTGATAATATTGAACTCAATAAGGTTGGTAAGGCATTGTTAACCATGGCTAGGCATTATGAACAGAGTGGTGTAAGTTATGATGCATACTTTGAGTTTCTCGCCCAGAGGTTTAACAATATGGTTGAGGATTGGAGGAAAATGAGTAGTGAAGTTAATTTAAGCGTATTAATGTTAACGATGGCTTTAGTAATGCTTGAAGCATTAATGATAATGCTAATAGGCGTTGGGTTAGCAGGTTCAATTCTTGTCCTAGCGCCATTACTGTTAATGCCCCTTATACACGTTAATCAAATAAAGCTATATGATTATGATTACGTTAAACCCACAATAATGGGTCTCATTCCGGCACTAGTAGTTTATGCTATTACGCGCTCCCCAGCCTACACTATAATAGCATTCTCACTAGGTTTCTCAACCCTCTACATGCCTCAATTCCTTGGTTTCATAAGGCTTATTACAAACCTAGAACAGAGAGTAATGGAACCCATACTTGAGTTAACATGGAACCCTAATCCAAGGGAGATAACAGGTTCCTCCATTATTGAACGCGAATTCTCAAGAATAAGGGACATAGCCTATAGTATTGGTGCACCATACTTCGTAACCAGGGCAGCTAGGGTGGTTGATTCATTGATTTTTCAAATTAAGAGCATGTTTAGGGATAACGTGGTTTATGGGGTGTTGATTCCGGTTAACTACATTGCATTAATTGAATTCCTTAGATTAATCAATAGTACTATTTCATCAACTGCAATTAATACTGCTTTAGGTTCACCGTTTAATTACCATGTACCGTCGGTAATACTTCTGGCTTCAGCGTTAACTACAGCTATATTAACTGGTAAGGTTATTCACAGTATTGGCTTAGGCTTATCAATCATGTGCGTGTTTATCATACCCCTCTTAGCCATCACCCCCATTAGAATGTAGGGCAATATTTTTATATTAATTCAGTGTACTAACACATAATGAACTTAGTAGACATAGTACTGGTGGTCACTGTAGTAGTGGTGGCCTTAGTAGTAATCTTGCTAGTGGTTAGAAGAGGTAAGGGAGGTGGGGGGAAGGCGACCTCAACTGGTAATTTAAGCAACATAAATATACGGCAAAACCCTGGAAGCCAAGGTATGGGTACTCAACAGGCTAGTGAACAAGCTAATCAGGATTCAATGGATTCACTTAAGAATGAGTTAATCAGTAGGATAGAGAGCCTAACGTTAATGATCAGTGAGGTTAATAGGAAGGTGAGCGAATTATCAACACGTCAAACTACTCAACAGGAATCCCCAATAATGATGATTAGTTACGCGCCGTCAAGTCTAAGTGAAGTTAGGGATATGGTTAACGTGGACGCCCTAGCCTTGGTTGATGCCATTAACCTCAAGGTAATTGAAAAGGATGGCGACTATCCCTTTGAGTCATTAAACGACTACATAATGATGGTGAGTAGAGATAAGTTAAGCTACATGGGTATAGTTAAGGATGGTGCCAATATTTACGTGGTTCCTATAATAGAAAACACACTATATTCAATCATAGTGTCAAGTAAACCATTGTCTAACATTGACGTTAACGTGATTAGGAGATTAATGAGCAACTACGCTTCATCAAGGTGACACTTCTTTAATTCCTCAATAAGATCCCTCTCGTAAACATCCCCCCTAGGCCTTCTCTCCCTGAATATCTGCGCCTCATAGGTATAAACTCTAGTACCCTTCTCGGCCCAACACTCAGGTCTTAGGTAAGCCTTCTCGCACGCTTCATCAAGGAACATTACAGTATCCCAACAATACTCAACGGGCACTTGAGGAAGAAGCAATCCACTATACATCCCCCTCTCTATTACTAAACCATGAACACCAACCCTAATTGAATTGACTAATTCCTTAGGGGAATTAAACCTAGTCTCCTCAAGGGGACTGAGTACACTTACCTCAAAAACTACTGACTCAAGCTCATTAACGTCGAGTGGCGCAAACCTAGGGTCATCGAAAGCCGCGGCCAAGGCACTGTTTATTGTCGCCCTAGCCGTATTAACATTACCCCTTGGGAAACCTATGCATCCCCTCAGCTCAGTGGTCCCATTCTCCTTCACTGTTTCTATCGTAGTGAAAACCCCGTAATTATCCTCAAGCAATCTACTGGGTGTATCTTCAGGTGGCTTTATAATACGTCTACTTTTTATAAACTCCTCCACCGCCCTTCTAGCTAACTTAACTAGGAATGCTCCCTGTTCAAGGTTATAGGGCTTAAACACGTTAATTAATTAACTTAATGCTTTAATATCTCTTACGCTATGAACGTAATATAGTATGCAGTCTCCTGGAGCATTAGCTAATTAAGTTAACTTAGGGGCGTTTACCCTTACCATGTTTTTCAAATTACCTTCACCATACATTAATTCACACTTTAATTAGATCAGAATAAGGTAATAAGCATTATATGAAACTTATGCGTTACTATAATGTTTAAAATAACTCAGGGATTCTCATGACTATTAGCAACTAAACTAATCATTACTACTTAAATACGCATCTGTAGCATTACATACATCATGGCTTAACGCGTTTAAGACCTGGAAAGTATCGGTGGCGTTAGGCATGGCATCAACATGGTTAACATTAATACCTTGCGACAATAACCCTAAATTTACGTATATTGATAATGCTACCAATAATACTAATGTAAGAAGCGCCAGTACTGGTAATACCTTACTTGAATACGCGCTATTCCTCCTGCAATGCGTATCATTTTTAATGATCAATTGATCAACGTTAACTTTACTTAAAGGACCCACGTAATGCCATACTCTACCATGCCTAACATAAACATAGAGACCTTTACCACTAGAGTTCGGCCTTCATTGTGGCTAATAGTCACTTTTCGTGACTATTAGTCGCTCGGCCTCATTACTCCTTCTTCCTCCCCGTGCCGTCTACGGGACTAACTCCCCTCGAGGACGCGGGGGTTTCATTGGGTGCCCTCCTCCACCTCGCAACTGCTCACAGGCTTCACAGTGGCACCCTCCAATTAAGCATTGAAGGAAAAGCTAATAAATTTTGTTGTTAAATCGTATGAAACATAGGGGAGTCATAACCTCAACACACCTAATAGCATCAAGGGGACTAGAAGCAATTAAAAATAACGAGTAGTTACGTAAATGCGTTACAGACTTAATCACAATTGTACCTTCAAGACCACATCTAGGACATCTGCCTCTAGCCAGTGCATAAGACTTAAACATAAAGTTCTGGAACTGGTGAATAAAAGTAGCCAACGGTTACACGCTATGTAGTGAAACTAGGTTCATAACCTCAGCCTCAACATTAAAAAGCTAAAGTCTTAACTTAGACGGCGCAAAGGGATTAATCCATCAGGGTTTAAGAGGAGTAAGGAGCATTACCACTGTTGCTGATTTCCCTATGAGATAGCAATTACTATTCATGCTAGTCATTCAACTAGGTAATAGGCAAGTACATTAACTTGGAGGGAAACCTCTAGACTAATACTGCATCAATCCCTATTCCCTTAATTGCCTTCACAGTGTCTGGGTTATCGTCAAAGTGAACTAAGATAGGATACTTACTTAGTACTCTAGCTAGGGCTTGTGTCTTGTAGACTGGGTCTGGGTCATGATTATCATTAGGCCTCATTATTAGGTCAATGAACCCCATTAATCCATAGTCCATAAGCTGCCTAATGGTGCATTGCCTCATTCTTTCAGGTCTACCAGTTAACAATAGTACGCCTAGTTTCCTCCTATTTAATGAATTAGCATACTCAATAGTATTAACCAGTGGTGAATCAAGGTGAAGCTTACCGCAGTCTAGGAAGCATTCCCAATTAACTGAACCATTAATGTAACATAACTTAAGCCTATTTGTTGAATCCACTAGTGTACCATCTATGTCGAAAGACACGTAGGCCATAACTCCCCTGTATGCGGCCCATTATATAATTTCTACTTCATAAGGCTAATTCTCAGCTAAACCTGTTAGTGTCTGTAGCTTTTTACGTGGCTATTCGTTGTTTCAATTACTTTTAATACCTTAATGCTAAGTGGGGGGAGTAAATGAGACTGAGTGATTAATTATCATTAAACATTAATCATGATGAAGGTCGAACCCTACTTAATAAGAGGAGACGCAACGTTAATAATTGGTTCAATACAGTAACCGTGTGGAGTTTACATGCATATTATGCGGTTACAGAAGCCATGAACCAGGGGTATGTCCAAGATGCGGGCTACCACTGCTTTACAGGGTTAGCTTCAGTAAGTTTCACATAAGTAGCCTACCTGGAGTATGGAGGTACCTTAATGAGTTACCGAAGCCTAATAAGCTAGTTAGCCTTGGTGAGGGCTTTACTAAGATTAGGAGGATTAACGGCATAATCATTAAATATGAAGGCAATAACCCCACTGGTACATATTATGATAGGGGTTCAGCGGTTTTAGCTAGTCTTACTAATGATGGTGATGTTAAGTTAGTCTTCGAGGAGGATTTAACCAGGTCACTGGCATTATACCTATCCATGGTGGGTATTAATGTTACGGTAAGTGTTAATTCTAATGTTGACCCAAGGGACCTACTCATACTGGCTAAGTTAAGTACTAGAGTATGCGTGAACTGTGTTAGGGATCCCTCAGTGGATTACTTTAACCCATTCCTAATAGAGGGCTTTAAGACAATATCATACGAGTTAATTGAACAATTAGGCGACTTAAGAACAGTCACAGTACCAGTGGAGAGAGGCGCGTTAATCCTTGCCTTAGTTAAGGGCTTCATGGAGCTTGAGGATAAGGGTATTATTAGTAATGCACCAAGGGTAATGGGAGTGCATGTGGGTTCACTTAAGAGCCCAATAGGTGATCAATTAAGGGAATTAGGTGTTAGCTTTATGAGTGTTAAGCCTGAGGACACTATTACGGCTGTTGTTGAATTAGCTAAACACTCCGTGTTCGCTAGGCCAATCTCAGCCTCAGCCTACGTGGCGGCTAAGGATATTAATGAAGCTGTAGCCGTAGTATCTGGTTCACCTAAGGTTAGGGCTAGTTTCAATATGAGGACGAGGAGTAATAGGGCTCAGAGCCTTCAGGATGCAATACTAGCAAGGGCACCTAAGGGGGTACCATTAACAGCCTACAGTGTATGGAAGACTGTTGGTGAAGGATCATTACTAGGGGTGTATAAGGCCCTAGACTCATTAGCAAGTAGGGGCTTAGCCACAGTCATGGTTAAGGTCATTGGGAGAAGGAAGGTTAAGTACTATGTGTTAGGTAAGTGAGCGCTTCCCTATTTACCGATACCTAATTACCATGAGTCTTTATAAACTAAAATAGTTAACTTAACACTATATCCAGTGCTTAAGCAATTCCGCACCTTAATGCAAGTTGGTTGAATAACGCGTGAGGAAGAAACCTTAAGCAGTAATGTCAAGAACTCTAGGATGACCTTACCTTGCATGCCGTTATTCCTGAGCCTCAATAGCCTTAAGTAGCCTCCTCAACTTTACGTACTGTTCTCTAAATTCCACGGTGGCGAAGGCTTGGAGTAATGCTATCGCTATTACTGCGACCGCATCAAATTTAACCATACCAAGGATTGCTAATATCGTGTAGGTTATTGTTAAGGCTGTAGCGGATCCCATGTAGAATGATGCCCTAGGCAACACGCTGGATCTGACTATTATGGCACCTTCAATTACGCCACTTTTCTTAATAGCCCTATAACCATCAGTATCCTTAATCACTAAGCCGAGTATCCTTAAATGCTCTAAGTGATGGTAAGCCAAGCCAGAGCTGGATAAGCCCAAAATCCTCTGAACCTCCCTAGCACTCATAGCCCTACCCTCCCTAAGTAGAAGTAGGTAAATCCTCAATGCTGTTTCACCAAGCCTAACATCACTACCCATAGTAGTGAAGAAGCCTAGTTCTTTAAAACCTAGGCGTTAACACATCATGTACTACGTGGTAAGTAAATTAACCAGGTGAATTAACCCTTATTATGAAACCCAGTCCACTGATACCACTGGTGATTGTGGTAGTGGCATTAGCGATTGTAGTAGGTCAATTAACAAACTCATACGAAGTATCAATGAACACTACTAACGTAACAACAACCAATGGTACTTCCACTACAGTTACCACATCAGCTACTCCGCAGCAACCTGGGGAGCGGATTGATGTAATGATTATAAGCAATAATGGTTACGAAGCAGTATCCTTATCATACCTAGTAAATGGTTCAAGGATACTTGCTGGAAAAGAGGCGTGGATTCATGAGAAATACCTCAACAATTCCTCATATTACTACGTTATAGTTCTTAATGAGTCTTCAGGTTGGTTTGGATACCTTAAAGTACCTGGTAGCGTATTGAATGAGGTTGTTAAGAATGGAACATATGCGGTGTATTCATGGATTATGTCTAACACTAGGCTTAAGCCCCTTGACCAATACCCTAAGTCAAGCCTTAGCATTATCATTAAGGCACCTAACGGTGAACTAATCAAGGGTGGTACACTGTGTATTTACTCAATGACTGGTAAACAACAATGCGTAAGGGTCACGAATGGTATAGTGAGGTTCAGTAACCTAACTACCGAACTGTACTTAGTATCCTACATAATGATGCTTCACGATAATGTAACAATCAACGTTTATGGCTATACCGTAAGCACCATACTTATTATTGACCTTACAGGTAACTGGTTACTAATCCCGAATAATGGAACAGTAACAGTAACACCACACGCTATGCTAGAGCAGATGACTTCATCAACTAACTCTTACTTAATTGCGGCAATCATACCAAGGGCAGCATCAAAATACATTACATCTACGTCAATTGTTTTAGCACCAGTAGTCAGTGCAAATATTACTGCAGTAGCCCTAATGCTGATTGCGGTAATACTGGGTGGACTGGCGGCTCTACTAATATTGCCAAGAACAGTTAGGAAATAATTCACTGAAGGTAGATGTTGCTAACCCTCCTCCTCAACTATTGAACTAACCCTATTCATTACCTCACTAAGCCCCATCACCACTGCAATTGTACCTAAGAAACCCAGTACTGTATTGACTACCGTTAAAATGATTAATACTCCCCCAACTAACAATGTTGATGAACGGTAATCATCACTAAGTCTCCACAGGATCACCGATAATACTGCATTACCAACAATGGCTAATACGATAATGGTTACGGTTAACATTATGAGTGGAGGCGCCATTTTAAGCATAAGTTGAGGATTATGCATTAGAGTATAAATCACCAGTACTAAGAGTAATACTCCTAGAATATAAGCTAGAATTATGGCTGCTAATCCAACACTGACGGCACCATATCGGGTCTCATTAACCTTAGCTAAGGTTAGGAAGCCCATTACCTTAAATACCATGGCCACAATCCCCATTATAATAATGATCACTAGCATTATTACTAAGCCAAGTAGTAGCCATGAGAACTCACTAGTTACGCCTAGGAGTAATGAGGGTAATGCAGCCGTAGTATTCGTGAGTATTGCAGGGATGAAGCCAATAATTACGGCAACTAGGCTAGTGACTATAATGTATGCTACTAAGTCAAGTGCATACCCAATCCTTATTTTGCTAATACCCTTATGCATTAAGGATGAGCTAATAGCTATATCATTATTACTGAATTTAAAAAATTAATCAGCAAAATAACGTAAGCATTACCACATGCAAACCTAGGTTAGAATCAATCTAGGGTTTATTAACCCTGGAGTCAACCTAGGGGTAATGGCGATAAATGCCTGGGAACTGGCTACAGAGTATGTTAATTCACTGGGTGGGTTAAGGCCACTACTAATAATCATGCATGGACCATGGGTATCCGGTGAAGCCTACGTAATGGAACCTAAACCCCCACTAAGTATAATAATTATTGCCAATGATACCTCAGTGGGCATTAAGGAGACGGAGGTGGGTGGGTTAAGGATAGTGGCTAGGTTCCTCACCCCTGACCTAGCCCTTAGCCTAGTTAAGCAGGGTGATGAGGAGCTTATTAACGCTGTTTACTCAGGCTCATTCCTGGTTAAGGACGAGGAATACTATAGGCTCCTTGAGGATACTATAAATGGGGAAATAAGGAGTGGTAGATTAACGTGGGATAGTAAGAGGGGGGTTTGGGTTAAGGCAACATTAAGGTGAACTAAGCTGATTTAATAACAAGGAGTAGGCCAATCATAGTCACTGCAGTACCCATTAATTCAGGGGTTGTTAACCGTGACTTAAGTATTAATGCGCTGAAGTAGAGGGCTAAGATTGGGGTTAGTAATAGTATTGATGATACAGTGCTAGGTCTCTCGCTACTAACCGCCTTAAACCAGAGTATGAAGCCCAGTATCTGAGCATCAGCGACAACCAGTAGCACCAGCAGTATGCCCCTGAGTGTTAGTGACAATGCTGGGTCAATGGGTAAGGCCAGGGCTGTTACTGGTATTGATAAGACTGATGATGATGCATTAGTTACAAGCGGATCAATGTCCCTGAACCACATTGCATATAGTATGGTTCCAAGACCCCACAGTAAACCAGCCACTAAACCCACAATAACCCCTAAGCTTAGGAACACTGAACTGGTGGAAGCCAATGCGACACCCGTAAAGCCCAGTATCAAGCCGATTACCCTCCCAAAGCTTAAACCATGCTTAAGTATTAATCTCTCAAAGAGAGCTACGAAGAGTGGCTGAGTATATATCATTAATGCGGCTAAACCCGGGTTTGGGGAGTATAGTATTGACACATTTATTAAAACTAGGAAGAGACCCATGTTCAACACCGCAGTTATAAGCATCCTCAGGTTCAACACCAGTCTCCTCACCAACGGATACATTAATGCTGATGCGGCAATAACCCTAATCACGGCTATAACCATTGGCGACGCGTAAGCCTCCGCCATCCTAGTAAGTGGGTAAGCCACCCCCCATACTAAGGCTAAAGCAACGGAGTAGATTATACCACTGCTTAACCTACTCATCTGCACCCCATCGAATTAACCCAGTAGTTTTAAGCTTAATTCATTTAGGTACTTTTCCTCAATTTAATCCTAGGTTTAAGTTCTATTAGGTAATAGGACGCTCATCTCTCTACGTACAGCTAACATGCTGCATATATGTCTGGCTTAGCTTCAATCATGGGCAATCTCCCTATCACAAAAGATAATGGAGATACCTTGTGTTAAACCTGAGGTTTGAGGATGTGTATATTAGGTTTGTGGTTCATCACTATGCTTATAACTAAATTCGTAACCTTGCTCATTAGGGAATCAGAGTACCCTAATGTTTGTATCATAATTACTAATTAAGTGCTAAGTTAAACTTATCATTACATAAACTTAGTTCAAAGTTAAATCCAAGTACCCTGTGGAGGTGACTGTAGGTTAGGTTCTTTAGGGTGTCTATTGACGCCTTAAGGACCTAACCTTAGGGTAGATATGTTTGCTTTGCCTTCCTATTCGGCTCAGCGGCGTTGGACAATGCGACTACGCAGAGCATTACTGATACACCACCGGTATGTTGCAGAACCTTAGCTTCAGCATTATACTGGCTGGCCCAGACGCCTACATTGATGAGGTTTACGGTAAGTTTGGGTTAACGCAGGCTGATAGAGAATGGTTGAGGATGGACTTAACCCCTAGGTTACTTGGTGAGTACGCTATGGGTATATTATACTCGCCACCAGCCAGTAGGCACGTCTTCATTAAGCTTGAGGAAAACGCTCTAGCCTAATGATTATTGTTACTTTCACCCCCTTCTCGTTTAGTATCCTCCATAATTCATTGTACTCGGTGGGTAGGGTTATTATGAATTGCCTACTATGCTTAATCACGCTCCTCCCCCTGAGTACCATGCCGTGCCTGAGGGATTCCAGGAGTAGGGCAACCTCCAGGTTATCCATAGGCTTATTCTAGGCTGGTTTTAATTAGCCTATTCATACCCGTATGCATGGAATGGTGCGGGGGGTGGGATTTGAACCCACGCAGGCCTACGCCAACGGATCTTGAGTCCGCCCCCTTTGACCAGGCTCGGGCACCCCCGCCATTAGGTAAGTTGCTATTAGGCTTTTAAACTTTCACGACTTGGAAACTCTTAACATTTTTAACTCGGTTATTTTTGATTAAACTTCTGGGTGAACCTTTAAGTACATCTGCGTAAATTAACCTGAAGGGGGAAACCCGCTTCCCGCTCGGTAGCCCTTGGGTTCAAATCCCGGCTAGCTTACTGTAATATTATTATTCACTAAAAATAAGAAGTCATTTAAACTTATTAATAATACTCACATCAACGTTACCGTTACCTTACAGCGTACTTAAAGGTTTGCCCTTTAAGATGAATAGTAAATCAGTAGAGGATTTATATACTAAGTAGCCGCATAGCTTAACGCATGAGTAGTATTGAGGGACTGCTGAGGAGGTTATTAAGGCGCTCGCTGAGAAATATAGAATACCAGAGTACCAAGAGTTCATAAAGGAAGGTCAATGGTACACCTATCTGCTTGGCATGGCTAGCAGGACATTAGCTAAGGAGCTAGGCTATTGGGTGCTTGATGGTTAGAATGTTGCATATGACCTACACGTATGGGGATTCCATGAGGGAAAATACGCAATTAACCACGTGAAGGTGAGTATCATTAAGATAGAGGAGATGATTAGTGAAGCTAAGAAGTTACTCTAACCTCCTCTCCAAAGAAACCATTAGGCATAGCGATACTGCAGTTTTTCAAGTGCTTCGCATCAAAACTATACTGAGTGAGAATTAATCTAAAACCTTGAATAGGTTGAGAGGGAATCTAGGAGAATGCGACAATGCAGCAATTCTTAATGAGAATACAATACATACATTAATACATGATGGCTTATTTTACATAATAATCCACAACATCAATAATGAGGGGGCTGAAGCCGGGGAAAACCCGCAATGTGCTTAAATATGATGTACCTAAAACCTAGCCCCTTGGGAAAAGGATAGCCCACAGAATTATATGGTTAAATATTTTAAAGTTTAAACCTTCTCCATTTAGTATGGTTAATTTCCCCGTTAGTTTACCTCCTGGCCCCTTTGAGGCTGATTGGGAGTCTCTTAGGGGTTTTAGAATCCCTGGTTGGTTTAGGTACGCTAAGTTCGGTATATTCATTCATTGGGGTGTTTACTCCGTCCCAGCCTTTGGTAATGAGTGGTATCCTAGGAACATGTATATTCAGGGGTCAAGGGAGTTTAAGTACCACCTTGAGCATTATGGGCCTCATGATAGGTTCGGTTACAAGGACTTCATACCCATGTTTACGGCTGAGAAGTGGGATCCTAATGAGTGGTGTAGCTTATTCAAGAGGGCTGGGGCTAAGTATGTTGTGCCAGTGGCTGAGCATCATGATGGTTTCTCAATGTGGGATAGTTCAATAAATAGGTGGAATGCTAAGAGAATGGGGCCACATAGGGATGTTATTGGTGAATTGGCTGATGCCTGCAGGGATTTAGGCTTAATATTCGGTGTATCGTACCATAGGGCTGAGCACTGGTGGTTCTTTGAGGGTGGTAGGAGATTCAACTCAGATGTAAATGACCCAGCCTACAAGGATCTATATGGGCCAGCGGTACCGATTAAGGAAACCCGTGAGCCGGGTAAACTATGGCCACAGCCCGTTGAGCCACCTAATGAGGAGTTCCTGAACGATTGGCTGCTTAGGGCTATTGAACTCGTTGATAAGTATAGGCCTCAGTTATTCTACTTCGACTGGTGGATTGAGCACCCTGCCTTTGAGCCTTACTTAAGGTTCTTCACGGCATACTACTACAATAGGGCCTCTGAATGGGGTATGGAGGTTGCGGTGAATTATAAGCATAATGCAATGCCTCCATGGGCTGGTGTGTTTGACGTTGAGAGGGGTAAGTTAAGTGGCATTAGGCAGTTACCATGGCAGACAGACACATCAGTATGCCTAAACACGTGGGGTTACACTAATGATTGCCAGTACAGGACCCCTGAATCAATAGTACTTGATCTAGTGGATATAGTTAGTAAGAACGGTAACCTACTCCTGAACGTTGCACCTAGGAGTGATGGAACAATACCTGAGGAGCAGGTTAAGATACTTAGTAGTGTTGGTGAGTGGTTGAGCACTAATGGTGAGGCATTATATGGGGCTGAGCCGTGGTTAACCTATGGTGAAGGACCCACTAGGCAACCCACTGGTGAGTTTAAGGAGGCTGAGTGGCTTAAGGTTAAGTACACTGGTAGGGACTTTAGGTTTACCAGTAGGGGTAATGCACTATACGCAGTAGCCTTAGAATGGCCTGGCGAGGAGGCTGTGGTTCAGTCACTGAGCAGTAATCTAAGGCTTTATGAGGGGGACATTAAGAACGTTGAACTGCTTGGTTACGGTAAACTGGAGTTCACTAGGGATGAAAGGGGCCTTGTGGCTAAGATGCCTAGGGAATTTAAGAGGCAACCAGCATACGTATTGAAGATAATGTAAATTGACTAAGGGTTGTAGGGGATGGCTCCCATTCCAGGTAAACCAGATATGTATAGTCCAATAGCCAGTATTAGTAGTATTATCGCTAGGGCTACGTAGTCTACCCTACTCATTCTAATATCCTTATAGTAGGTTCTCCTCCTAAGGGCTCTAAAGCCCCTTATGTCGGCTGCTATCGCTATTTGTCTAGCATCCTTAAGGGTTAGTATTATTATGGTGACTAGGATCATTACGACAATCCTCAGTGAATAACCCAACTCAATAAGTGCCTCAATTGGGTTCCTACTCCTTGGCCTAATATCAACACCCCTAGCCTTAACTGCGTTTATAACCGTCATTGAGTTCTCAAGGACCTTAGGAACAGATGAAACAGCAAGTAGCAGCGTGAAGCCGAGTTCTATGGGTAGACCTGACTTCTCAAGGGATCTAAGTATATCAGCCGGTGAGGCGCTGAATATGAGCAGTAGGCCTGACGCTAATGCTGCTACAGACCTGAAGGATATTTGAAGTCCATAGATTACCCCCTCCCAGGTTATGCCCACTGGGTTATTAATGTGACCCAGGTATATTACAGTGGCGCTTTGGTTACCTTCGGTTAATCCAAGACCTGAGAAGACCTGGGGGAAGACATATATGAAGGTTACGTGGTGGAATAATGCGAATAAGTAGTTATATGGGGCGAATATTGACTCAGTCCAAGCAGTACCTATGAATGCTGATAATACAAGTGGCACAGCCACCTTAAGCTTATCCTTAACATTGGTTAATAGCTTGTAAAGCACCATAACGCCCATGAAGATTATGGCTGATACCCACCATATCGTTACGGCAGCCACCACGGTAACTACTATTGATAGAAGTATCTTAACCCTGGGATCAAGCCTATACAGTATTGAACCCCCTTCAACATACCTGAATAATGACATGTAGCCCTGGAAGCCTATTAGCTTGAAAATTAGGTATATCACTATTACTGGGCCATAGAGTAGGTAAAGCAGTGATATTGTCCAGTTTACGGCTGGATTATACAACAGGAGTTGAGGCTGCATTGGTAACCACACCCCTTAAATTAGCTACAGGCTTATTCAACCTCCTCGTAACCTCAAAGACCTGTGGTGGGGAAATACCCCACTCAGGGTGTTCCCTAGCCCTGCAGAATACGTCCTCAGGTGACCCATCATACACTATCTTACCATCATACATCACGTAAACCCTACTACTATAGTCCCCAACCTGCCTCATGTTGTGGGTAACCATGATGACTGTTGAGCCAGTCTTACCCTTAACCTCCTCAATATACCTCATTAACTGTTCTCCGGTCTCATGATCAAGCCCCCTTGTTGGTTCATCAAGTATAAGTACCCTCGGCTCAGCCACCAGTACTGAGGCAACTGTGACTAGTCTCCTCTGGCCTACTGATAATTTGTGGGGATCCCTATTAAGTAAGTCAATGATGTTTAACTCCCTAGCTATATTCATTACCCTAGCCTCAAGCTCCCTCCCCCTAACGCCAGAATTCTTAAGTGTGAACTCTAATTCACCCTTAACGCTTGTTGAGAAAATCATTTGGTCAGGGTCCTGGAAAACGTAGCCAACTAGCCTAACGCGTTCCTTACCCTTAAGCCTATAGGGTTCAAGGCCCATTATCCTTAAGTTACCGCGCGTGGGGCTATATATACCCACCATGAGGTACATTAAGGTTGACTTACCACTACCATTAGGTCCAATAACACTAATAATAGCCCCCTCGGGGAACTTAACATTAATGCCTCTTAAAGTTGGGTTCTGATTACCTGGATACGTGAACCATAGGTCACTGGCCTCAGCTATTGCATTACCCTGGTGCACAGTATTATGATTAACATGATTAAGCACTTGCTCAAGCTGCTTAAGGCCACCCATTTCAATAAACTCATTAATCGTGGTTGGGTAGTACTGCGGATTCCCTCTATTAAACATCCTATACAGTGTCGCAACCTGGGGTTCCTCAATGCCGAGTTCACTTATTTTAGCTAATGCCTTATGAGCCTCATCATCAACCACAAGGGATCCATTACTCAACGCCACTATTCTATCCACATAACCTATAACCCTCTCAACCCTATGCTCACTCATTACCACAGTTAACCCATCATCATTGAGCTTCCTCACTAATGTGAATATTTCCTCAGCCCCAAGGGAATCAAGCATTGAAGTTGGTTCATCAAGGATCAGTAACCTAGGTCTCAAGGCAAGCATACCGGCTATGGCTAACCTCTGCTTCTCCCCACCACTGAGTAGGAAGGTTGGATGCCTCCTCTTATTCCATAACCCAGTTAACTTAAGGGCATCCTCAACCCTAATCTTAATTTCACTAGGCTCCACTGCCCTATTCTCTAAACCAAAGGCTACATCATCATCAACTATCAGTGAGAATATTTGACTCTCCGGAACTTGGTATACTGTACCAACTAGGGTCGCCATTTCATGTACAGGCGTCTTCCTTGGATCCCTATCAAATACGCTTACCTTACCCCTAACCCTAGCCTCTATTACGTTTGGTATGACTCCATTTATGACGTTTAGAAGAGTTGACTTACCTGAACCTGTTCTCCCAACAAGAAGGATGAATTCCCCCTCCTTAATTTTAAGTGAAATATTCCTTAAGGCTGGTTTACTTGCTCCAAAGTAGTATACCGTGAGGTTCTCAACCTCGACGGCATATTTCATGTCACCACCTTCTTAATATAGTACACTAGGGGCGCTAGTATTAAACCTATCACTGCGCCGAAGATCAAGGCGGTCACTGTTGTTATTGCCCAGAATGAGACTGTGTAAGTGTAGCCCTCCACAAAGGTTGCGAAGAAGCCCCTATAGAAGAGCGGGAAAGCTATAAATACTGTTAAGCCTCCTATTGCGCCATCAATCAGTAAGAGCCAAGTGGAGCGGGCAGTCAATTCCTCGGTCTCCTCGATTGCCTCCTCAACGGTAACCGTTCCTTTCCTAACCCTAGTGAATGGCGTTAAGTAATGTTGATTCCTGTATATTAGCCAGAGGTCTATTAATGCTGCATAACCAAGCACCTCGTAAACAAACCAGAAAGGCTCACCCCCGAATCCGTAGTGAATTATGTCTGAGAGGAGGGTGTATATGAACATGGTTAACCCAGCTGAACCAGGCTTACCTACCAGTGCAGCCGCTAGCATTAGAAGGAATGCCTCACCTATGGTTGGGTAGTAGAAGTACGTTGTAATTGCACTAACCTTGGGTATAATGGGTGATATGAAGAAGTTGTACACTATCATAAGTGCAGCTATTAATGCAATGTAAACGAAGTCAATGGTCTTAAACCTACTGAATGGTTTCTCCCTGCCGATTCCCCATGCCCACGCAAGTAGGCCGAAGTAAACCAGGGCCCATATTAACATAATAGGCCAGGGTATTATAGTATGTAAGTTAAAGTGTACTCCATTCCATACCATGGGTTACTTAACTCCAGGTATTTTTAAAGCTTTACTAAATAAAGTACCCATGGAATATACTTATATATAGGATTAAGGATCATTACGCAGCAACTATATTTCACTAGCTCCCCTAGGTCACTATAGGTAGCTAACTGAAGCCTTGATTAACGTTACTCCCCACCATCATTCTCCATTACACCTAAGTAGTCGTAAACCCACCCCTTCCTAGCGTACTCCTCGTAAATCTTCCAAATCCTCTTAGCACTCACTAAACCAGTGTAGTAACCCCTCTCCTCCAGTATCCTCTTAACCTCATTAATGAAGTCAATTGGTTTAACGTAAGGCTTCTCGTACATTACCCTGAGGATTGCCTGCGCAATATCCTTATTATGAGGGTAAGGTTTCTTACTCTTCACAGTGACCAAGTCCCTAATAACGCTTAACTTACTAATAAACCTTAATTTAACCTAAAAGCATCAGTAGGCATGGCTACCAGACCCACCGTTAACGGTAGGATCTACCACCTAATGCTTAAATCCAATGAGACTGCGCCGTATGCCCTACTCCCTGGTGACCCAAGTAGGGTTGATTTAATAGCCTCAATGTGGGATGAAGTTAAGCTTAAGGTTGAGAACAGGGAGTTCAGGACATACGTAGGCGTCTATAGGGGGGTACCGGTGATGGCAACCTCAACAGGTATAGGTGGACCCTCAGCCTCAATAGCCATTGAGGAATTGGCTACGCTGGGGGTTAGTACGTTAATTAGGGTGGGTACCACTGGTTCACTATGGGTTAACGTGAAGGTTGGTGACTTAGTCATAGCAAGGGGTGCGGTTAGGTTTGATGGGGCAAGCGGCAACTATGCGCCACCAGGTTATCCAGCAGTTCCTCACCCAGACGTCTTAAATGCCCTAATCACGGCTGCTGAGGCGTTGGGCGTAAGGTACCATGTTGGTTTAACAGCAACTACAGACAGCTTCTACATTGGCCAGGGTAGGCCAGGTCTTGGTGGTTACTTGCCCAGTTGGCTTAGGGGCATTATTAATGAGCTTAAGGCCGTTAAAGTAATGAACTTCGACATGGAGACGGCAACATTATTAACAATAGCTAACGTTTATGGTTTAAGGGCTGGTTCAGTAATGGCCGTGGTGGCTAATAGGGAGAGCGATGAGTTTAACCCTGAGGCGGGGGTAATGGATGCTTGCCGTGTCGCTAATGAGGCTATTAGGGTGATTAATGAATGGGATAGACAGTACCCCAATGAGGAGGTTAAGTCAGCTGCCGTGCTTAAGAGGGCTTATGGCCAACGTTAACAGGCAGGGGCCTACTATTTAATTAACTCAGGCGTTATGTACCATTCAATGACCCATTGACCATTAGTTAAACCTAACCTAACTACGCCTGAGTACCTAAATTTAATTAATTGATTATTCGGGTTACCGGTAATAAGCAGTGAGGCTAATTTAGATAGGTGAGGTAAGTGACCCACAATCATTACCCTACCACCTAGTTCACTTAACCTACTGGCAATTAAACTTGGATCATCATTAGGATTCAAACCCTCAACAGCGTTCACTGATTCAACACCAAGATGCTTGGCCAATATTTCAGCCGTTTGAAGGGCCCTCTTCTTTCCACTATGGATTATTAAATCAACTGAAACGCCTAATCTAGCTAAGTAAGATGCAATGAGGGTGGTTTCATTAACCCCATCTGGTGTTAAGCTTCTCTCAGGATCAACCTTTTCATCGAAAGCCTTACCATGCTGAACTAGGTAAATTGAATCCACACCTCATCAATACCTTACTCAACTTTTAAACTTACTGCTTACCCGGGAGTGGTTATTGATTGCTGCCCTCGGGTTCATTGTGGTTTCCCCAAGCCCCCTCACCACCCTTCTGGAGTGGTTCTTGGGAACTCGGGGTCACCAAAAAGCCTATAAGCAAGTTAATTATAAAACCATCTGGAGAAGAAAATAAGCAAACAAAGAGAAAATAAATACAAAAAGACTCATATTACCATAAAAAAGAATACAGCCCAATGAGTTAAGATGGTTTAGTTAACTTAGCTATGAAGAAACCTGGCGTATCCTGTATATGCGGGTGGAACCTCCTTGAAGCACCATCGAACGCCTTTTGACCAGCAGGCGCATTAATGTGCTCTAGCCTGAAGCCTAACTCACTAGCCCACTTAACGTTATCCTCATTCTCCATCGGCGGCAGTGTGCAGGTAGAGTATACTAGTGAACCATTAGGCTTAAGTAGACTATAGGCCACCTTAATGAACTGCCTCTGGTAGGACACTAGGTTAATTAAGTCAGCCATTGTTAGCCTATAGTATAGCTTAGGCCTAACCCCAGCGTCGCTGCAGGGTGGATCAATGAGAACCTTATCAGCATTATTGATGAGCTCAGGGTGATTAACGTGAAGGAACCTGCTATCCTCAATGTAGGTTACTAACCTAACCCCCAACCTAGCTGCATTACCCTCAACTTGCTTAACCTTACTCCAGCTCCTATCAACCGCAATAATAATTGCCCTATTCCCAGATAACTGAGCTACGTGGGTTGCCTTACCACCTGGTGCTGAACATAAGTCAATAATGACCTCACCAGGTTTAGGGTCAATTAACCTACCTACCCACTGAGCTGGCAGTGACTGTTCATAGAATAAACCGAACTGCCACTCATCAAGGTCCCTTAACTTAGGTAGCCTATACACTGACTCAGTGGTCTCAACAACAATACCCCTGAAGCCCCTCTTGAAGTCTGATGCATTAACCTTTGCAACGCCTAAGGCAACTATGTCACCATTTGGGGAGATTACATTAACTTCATCACCAGCATGAACGTCACCAGGCATGTAGAGTACACCTGGGCCATACAGGTTGGAGCCTAGGTAGACGCTCTCTGAGGCGTACTTATCAGCAATCACATACTTCCTACTGGTCCCAATCCTACTAGGCCCCTCTGTTGGAAACCACACAGCCTCCTCAAGGATTTCATCCCTGTAAGCTGTTATCCCACGTTCCTTAAGCCTTCCCAGTAATTCATCAGTACTCACCTTTAGTGTGTTAACCCTGACGTAGTATCTTCTTGGTGGTTTCCTAACGCTTTCAAAATAGGAGCCTAATTCACCATCATCCATGTACTGCAGTAAATGTTTGTAAACCTCCTGGTCTAGTTCAATACCCTTAGCTACCTCAATGAATTTAACACCTCCCTCAGTATTATGTTTAGGCATGGTTACTATGGCCCACTTAACTTAGCCCTATTCTTAAACCTCTCCAGTGACTTAAGAATGGCCTTTGTGGCGTCCTCTGGGTTAATCTTTGATATTCTCCACAAGTCCATTTGATCATCAACAACATACATTATTGACTTAGCCCTAGATACTTTATCCTTGAATTCAATCTTAATGATCCTCTCCTTAGAGAGCTTACTAAGCATTTTAGCTGCCTTAAGGATGTTCCTATGCTTCTCATCAAGGCCCGCTAACCTCACTAATGTGGCGGTCTTAATGGTGACTCTCCTACCCCTTGAACTACTAATGAGCCTAACGAGGGCCTTAGCCAGTTTCTCTTCAATATTCACGCTATCCGTATCCACCACCCCCGTTTATAACCCTATTCACGTTCTTATCGAAGGGTGGGTATATTATCCCCTTCTCCGTTATTATTGCCGTAACATACCTGGGGGGCGTTACGTCGAAGACAGGGTTATACACCTTAACGTCACTTAGGGTTATTGGAACCCCCCTAATTAACCTAACCTCATTAGGATCCCTCTCCTCAATCTTAACGTCACCTACGCTACTGGTTAAGTCGAAGCTTGAGGATGGGGCAAGGGCGTAGAAGGGTATTCCTAATTCGTGGGCTATCACAGCCTCCTTAAACGTACCCACCTTATTAAACACGTGCCCGTCCTTTAAAATCCTATCTGCCCCAACCATGACGTGGTTAACCATGCCCTTAAACATCACCAACCCAACGGCAGTATCCGTAATCAACGTAGTGTCAATACCCTCCATTACCAATTCATACACTGTTAACCTAGCTCCCTGTAGCCATGGCCTAGTTTCAGGCACAAACATTGAAACCTCCATGCCCATTAGTTTAGCCAACTTAACGGGCGCTAATGCAGTTCCTAAGCCAGTGCCCGTTGCTAAGCCACCAGCATTACATTGAGTCATCACTGAGTCACCATTGTTAAGCTTCTCCATGCCATAGATGCCGATAGCTATCTCTGCATCATACTCCTCATTAAAGACTGCGTCAGCCTCAGCCTTAAGTGAATCCACTAATTCCCTAACGCTTTTAACACTACCATTATCTATACTTAACTTAGCCTTATTAAGCATCCTGCTTGTAGCCCAGGTTAAGTTAACTGCAGTTGGCCTTGCAGCATCCATAACCCTCTTAGCATCCTCAAGAACCCTTAAGGCACTGTTAAGGTCACTTACCTTACTCATGCTGCTTAACAAGCCGAGCAGCATACCATAGGCTGCCGTTATCCCTATTGCAGGTGCCCCCCTAACCTTCATGGACCTTATCGCCTCAGCCACATCTAATGGTGTGTGGAGTTCAACGTAACTTGTTTCAAAGGGTACCTTGGACTGGTCCAGTATTACTAACCTATTATCTTTCCATTCAATAGGTTTAACCTTAGGTTTATAAATCCTCTTAATTTCGTTAATATCAAGCCTCATTAATAATCACTAACCAGCACCTTTAAATTTAACCGAGTTTTAAAATTTACTCACAAATTGTTAATGCTGAAGGAATTGCTTAAGTAGTTCAGCAACCTCCCTACTCCTAGTAACCAGTAGGCTGACCCTGGGTTGCTCATTGATTGGCACATCATCGATGTTGTAACCATCCATGGCTAATATTATTGAGTTAAGTTCCTTAGCCATAACGTAGGCTGCGGCTATATCATAGAGCCTAAGCCTATTCCTAACGTCAAGGAAGAAGAGTAGTTTCCCTAAGGCCGCCATTGTTATTTCCAGGCTGGCTGCACCAAGGCTCCTTATCTTGAAACCATTAAGTCTCCTATATAATTCAGCTAAACCTGTTAAAACCCTCTGTTCAACAGTTGGTTCAATGTATATTGAGGCTACCGGCTTATCTAGGACGCTTGAGTCAAAGGATGCTGGTTCACCATTTATGAAGGCTCCCTTACCCTTCTCAGCGTAGTAGGTCACGCCAGTGTTGACGTGGTGAATAATCCCGGCTTCAACATCTGACAGAGTTAGGTTATTCTTGAACTTAGCCGTGGCTATTGATATGGAGTAGAATGGTACATCTAGGACGAAGTTAAGTGAACCATCGATTGGATCAACTATGAATAAGTAATCGGGCTCACCATCATTAACCTTAACGACACCCCTCTCCTCAGTAATAACTAAAGCCCTCAACCCCTCAGCCTTAATTCTATCAATTATTGCACCCTCAGCAACCCAATCAATACCCCTAGTTACATCCCCTTTCCCGGACTTCATTATCCTCTTGTATGATGGATCCTTAGACTTCTCAACTATTATTGGAGATACGTTCTTCACAATATCCATTAGCAATGATTGAACATTTACGTTACCCACATTTATCGCTATAGGCTCAACTCAACGTTTTAATGCTTTTCCACAAGCATTATGAGCGCTTAAGGTATTGGTAAGTTAGGCTTCACCATACCTTACCAGCCTACTAAGCTCACTGGTCACGTGGTCAAGTAGCCATAGATCTATCATACTGAAGGGGCCATTCACAGTAACCCTAACTGTCGCCAGGGCAACGGCCTTAATGAAGGCGTCGAGTGGATTAAGACCCATCTTTAAGTAGCCTGTTAATGAACATATTAAGACATCACCTGCACCAGTGGGGTCAACTGCATTAACCTTAATATTCTTGTCAAACCAGTAAACCTTACCGTTAGTGTACATTTTAGCCAGATTACTGCCCATTGAAACCACCAGGACCTTATCCTTAACGCGCATAACCCCATGGTTAACCTCATCTGCGCTGACTTTAACAATATCAGAGTGGGCTAGGGCTAATTCAACAATATCCCTGGAGCTATCGTTAATAACTAACCCGTCATCACGAAACCTCCTTGTAAAACCCTGGAGGTCTATTGAAACTAACCTAGCCTTTTCCCTAATAGCCTCAACAAGCCCCCATGATACCTCACCGGCCACTGGATTAATAACAACAGTATCGTCGTTTACCGTTACATCACTGGGTTTAATGTCTCTGCACCTGCTGAGTAACCATAGTTTCCTATTCATGGAATCATCATACCTTATCCTAAACCTAGTGGTCCTGCATGACTCATCAACCCTAACACCAGTTAAATCAATACCCAATTCCTCGTAGGGTCTTAAGGCTGGTTTAAAGTCAAAACCAACGACAGATATTGGCTTAGTGATGAAGCCAACCTGCTTCAGGTAAGTGGAGCAGAAGGTTGGTGGGCCACCGGGGCTTATCCTACTGATCCCTGGGAACTCCAGCTCATCAATAGTCATGTGACCTATAATTAACACTCAACCACCACGAGCGGGCGCATTTAAGTATTTAATTTTTGAGAAAGATTTATTAAAAAGTACCCGGCCAAGTGTTAATTTACATGGCCATAAAATTCTGCCCTAAATGCGGATCAATCATGAAACCATACAGGAGCGGTAATAAGGTTATTTGGAAGTGCCCCAAATGTGGGTATGTTGAGGACTCTTCAACAGCAGCCCCATTGATTGAAAGGACCGTTATTGAGCATAAGCCTGATGAAAAACCCGTAGTCCTCACTAAAGTCAATGATAATTTACCTAAAGTTAAGGTAACGTGCCCAAGGTGTGGTAATAATGAGGCGTACTTCTGGGTGCAGCAGACTAGGGCGGCTGATGAACCACCAACCAGATTCTACAGGTGCACTAGGTGTGGGTATACTTGGCGTGAGTATGAGTGATGGTGAGTTTAATTGAGGATACTGGTAACTAATGATGACGGATTAACCTCAACGGGTATAGTTACATTAGCTAATGAATTAGCCAAGGAACATGAAGTACACGTGGTGGCACCTGAATCACAACTAAGCAGTATAGGTGCTGCCAGGACCTATAATAGGCCTATAAGGATGTGGAAATGGAATGGCGGCCTTTACCACAGTTCAGTAAACGTCTACGCAACAGATGGCACACCCTCAGATGCGGTCTTCATGGGAATAAACATGTTTAAGCCAAACATAGTGGTTAGTGGCGTTAACCTAGGTGAGAACGTGGGCCTTGAGTCACTGTTCATAAGTGGTACAATAGGGGCGGTAATACAGTCATCATTAATAGGTGTTCCAGGTATAGCAGTCTCAATAGAGGTACCACCTCACAGTAAGTTCATAATACCGCAGATTAGTGGGGACTACTTCAGCGGTATAATTAAGGTGGTTAGAGGCATCATTAGCCGCATTGGGATTAAGGGATGGATTAATGGAGTTGATGCACTCTCACTAAACATGCCATCACCAAGCAGGTGGAGTGGTGAATACGCTGTGGTTTTACGTATGGCTAAGCGAATATTCAAGGAGACTATAGTTGAGTCAAATGACCCAAGGGGTAATAAGATATACTGGAGGTGGGGTGAGGAATTAGTGCAACTAGATGCTGACACTGACGCGTATGCATTCTACAAGGAGGGGAAACTAGTCATAACACCCTTAATGCTAAGTGATTCGGAGATTAACCGTATTGATGTTGTTAGGAGGGTTAAGGAGCTAATAGATGAGGTTATTAAGGCTTAGAGTACCCTTATCATTAGTGCAAGTGATTGAAAGTTAGGTGGAAACCAATCAACCCTACTTACTTGAGCTTCCTGAATCCTGAACCTGTTCACCACCTTGTTTCACCACGGCTAGGAATACCATACCGTTAAACTCCATTTCCCTAATAATACCCTTATTGATTAATTCGGAGTAGACTCGGGACCACTCATCTCCAGTTATCTTCTTCAGTAATTCCTCGAAGGCGGGCTTAGGCATGGGTTCCTTCAACTCACTTATAATGCGGTCAACAATCTCATTCACGTTAACTACATTATCATTACTAATTACTTGCTTAACCTTAACGTAAACTTCCCCTGAGGCTAAGTCAACGTAAGTGTCTATTAGGCCGCGTCTACTTAATTCGAGTAAGTCATTGTACGATAAATTGAATGGTACCCTATCCCTAACACTTCTCAAACTAACCCACTTACCATCACTCAATGCTCTTAAGGTCTCGACGAAATCACTAAGCCTACTCCTCATAATTTGAACGTGCACTAAAGCCCTATTTAACTTAACAGCCAATATAGGGGTCATGCGTACGTAATTATGCTTAAGGTATAACATTTATTAATTTCGACTAGTACACCATTCTGATGACTGAGGAGGTTACCGTCGAGGAACTTATTAATAGGATTATGGACGGCAACAACCTTGAGGTTGTGGACTACAGGGGGGATTCAGTCATAGTTGATTCAGTTAAGGGCATTGTCAAAGGTGATGTGGGGGATTTAGGGGAACTTAAGAAGAGGAGACCGAGGGGAGGGCCAACTAAGAGACAGGTTGAGTTAATGGCAGCCATAGCTAGAGCTTTAGTTAAGTCAAGGGTTAAATTCAAGGTGGTCTTCGGGCCTAGGGAAGCCACTGTTAGGTTTGATGAGAATAGGTACGTTAGGATTACTGAGAATGATTCAAGGGTTGCCGGCTTCAATTCAAGCAGTGAGGAACCGCTAAGCATAATATACGGTGAGTTAAGCGGTTACGGTAAAGTACTCTTCCTTAAGCCTCTTAAGTGACGTTACCATTGAAAATAATTAATTAGTATTAAAACCCTCAGACACATGATTTGAACGTGATACCTAAGTTCATATTAACACACAGGCATTACTGCGCCATAGTTAAGTCGAGGAGTAGCGACCTAGCATTAACCATTGATAGGAGCGGTAGGTTAATTATTAGTTCAAGTAAGCCCTGCATCGGTGATTACATTAAGCTTCAGCCCTACCTCCGTATTGGCCCAAGCAGTGAAGCAATTAAACCGTTTATGGTTTATAATTACGAGTACGTGCCTGTTTACGTAATATACAGGGATGTGGTGGCCTTAAACCAATTAACAATATCAGGTGGAAGAGTAAGCCTACAGTCAGAGGAGGCTGATGAAACCATATTAAGGGGTCTAGTGGTTAACAACGAGGACTACACTAGGTACATAATAGATGTATTAATAAGTAAGTACCTCGAATCCCCAATACCCATATTAGCCATGTCCACTAAGTTAAGTAGTAACCCAGATAAGGTTGAGGAACAGGTGAAGGCATTAACAGATGGGGATTACCACGTCGCCGGTGTTAAGATTTATCATAAGCCCGGCTTCATGGTTAGCATAAGGAGAGTATCACCCTATAGGGTTAACGTAGCCTTAATGTGCAGTATAGACTTAGTTGATGACTTCAAGAAGCTGACTAAGGCCTTAATCCTAAACTCAACAATAATCCATGACTTAAGGTTAGGTAGAGTAGGTGAATTACCAATGGGAATGGATGTCTTCTACCCAATAATGAAGAATAGGTTAATCACCCACGGTGAGTAAGACATTCCCTAAGGATACATTATTCCTCTCATAAGTATTCAACGTAACACCATAGGTTCTCCCAATCCGAGTAGCTATCAATAAGTAGCACCGGTATAGGCTCATGTTCAGTGTCATCACTAGTCTTCACTTCTCTATGATTAACCCAGAACCACGACCCCTAGCTAACTGTTCAATAAAATTAAGTAATGTTGTACCAATACCCTTACCCTAGTACTCCCTCTTCACCACCATTCAAAGAACTTCAACCAAGTGTTCACTAAACTTCACAGTAATGAGTTCAGTACCCATGTATGCACCATATGTTTCATAATCCTTTAAGTCTGGGATCATTCTCTCAATGCTCATTATTTAAGCATTCAGACTCCTGCTTCCTTAAAGGAATAAATTTTAAGCAACTAACTATCTATCTATATTAAAGGCCTAAAAGTAAACATGGATAAACCTATAAGGATTAAGTTTCACAGAATTTCACACGTTGAATCAGAAGCTAAAACTGGTCAATCCATCAATGTGATGCCCTCATGTTAAGGCTATTGCCTAGCTAGTGGTGGGTTGCTTATTAAGGATCCTCCACGGAAAGGGTAATGTTTTTATCCTGAAATGAGAGCCTTATTTAGTGTCTTCACGTTGGTTTAATAGGGCTGAGCGGTATAGGGAGTTAAGTAGGGATATGGTTAACAGGGGCCTTTATGATGAGGCATGCTTCTTTGCGCAGCAGGCCGTTGAATTTTACATAAAGGGTAAATTAATTGAATTAACTGGTGCTAGACCCTACACGCACTCCATAGTTGCATTACTGGAACAGTTACTAAGTATACTGCAGAGGAAGCCCAGTGGTGAAGTGATTAAATGTGCTAAGACGCTGACTGAACAATACATAAGTTCCAGGTACCCTGACGCACGCATGCTGGATTACGATAGGGATGATGCCGAGGAATGCATCAAGTGTATGGAATTGGTGCTTAGTAATGTTGTTTAGGGAAGTCTTCATGAAGATGCATAAGGATGTTGAGGATTGGATTAAGGTATTGTGCAGCCGTGGCTTCACCGTTATTTTATTTGGTTCAAGAGCCAGGGGTGAAGCTAGAATAGACAGTGACTGGGACCTTATAGTGATTGGTAATGGGCAAGCCATTGAACCACCTAATGACTTAGTTCAAGTTTACTTCACTGATACATTAACGGCGGAGGCTGAGATTATGAAATTCAACACGTTATTCGTGGATGCGTTCCATGAGGGGAAGTTAATATGCGGAGACTTTGAATTATTCAATAGGCTTAGGGTCCTTGCACTTGAGAGAACTAGGGGATTCATGAAGACTAGGAATGGGTGGATTAAGGCCGATTAACAGATTACTTAATTACCATTAGCTGGCTAAACATCAGGCCAACCTAACCTCAAGGTAACCCATTGGAGTTAGCACCCAGTTCCTCGTCAACACCATTTTATAAGCCAAGGCTTTAACCCCATTCTTAACCGCATACCTCAGTGACTCAGTGAACCTTTGGTCAAGTTCACTATTAGGCGTGAATACTTTAGCCCTTAATCTAAGTACTAGGAAGACTACGTAGGCCTCGTAACCCGATTTAATGGCCTCAACCAATTTAAGCATATGCCTAGCACCACGTAATGTAGGTGCATCAGGAAACTTAGCTAAACCACCCTCCTCTAAGGTTACACCCTTAACCTCAAGGAAAGCGTAATTATTATTCGGTGACTTAAGCAGTAAATCAAACCTACCATCACTGAAACGAGGCTCCCTCCTTAAAACATCATAATCCTTTAGGATGTAACCATTATGTATTAACCAAGTAACAGCATCATTATGAATGGCTGAATTCACCAAGACTAACTCATCACCTAGGTCAACAGCAGTTAGGTAGAACCTAGTCTTACCTGTTTGTTTTGAATACGCATAAAACCTAACACCAGGTTTAAGTAATTCAGTTAATCGACCAGGATCATGAATGTGCACAGCAACTTCAACACCATTAATTATACCTATGCCTACGAACCTATTAATCCTCCTAACGAAGACTCCCTCAACATCAGGTCTCCTAATAGTGAAACCTATGCTCATTAAATGAAACACCACTGGACTTTAAAGTAACTAATCCCTCACATTAAAATGTAGCTTATACCTGTGTCCTTAAGTCAACTTTTAATAGTACCTACATGAAGTTAAGTAAGGTAATGAATATATTCATCCTAAGCAACTTTCAGGTAGGTTATTTATGAAGACTTTAATTAATTCTAGGATTTACCCATATCAGTTGAGGAAATTAACCATTAACATGGGCTCAGGGCATTATTAAACATTCTTAGGAACGTGGAATAGGAATCACTTAAATAACCATAATTGATTAAAGGTAAGGTAATTACGATTACATTTGTGGTCATAAGGCATGCGGAATAGGTGAAATAAGTTATGGTGCTAATTAAGCCTTTAAGGGTGTTTATAAATTCTCTGTATGTTTAGATATAAAGCTTCTGTACATTAGTAATTTTTATTTTCCACGTGAAATACCTTAATGTTGAGGAAATATGGCTCTCTTCATGGATCCACTGGACATATTCCTAATGATACTGGGGGCAACCTTACTCAGCACAGCCTATACGGTTTGGTTAACGACAAGACCGATTAAGGAGGATCCACCTAATGAGCAGGCTGCAATAGTTAAGAGGGAGGTTATTTCAGAGGAGACTATTGAGTGTCCTCCCACAATTAAGGCATTATCCTTCTACTACATGGGTATTGGTGTTTTTGCATTAACTACTGGTGTTTGGGGTTTAGTAACGTGGCCATTACCAAGTTCATATAATATAGTGTTAATGGATCCATGGCCATTATTCGGTGTAGCTGCCTTAATAGTTGGATTAGCACTATACTTCACTGGTTCATTAATGACAGTATCAATTCCATTAGCGTTCCTAGGCATTATACCAATAGTGTACGGTATTGACATACTGAAGTATCACTTAACCAATGAACCGGCATTAGCCGCTGCATTATACATACTAACTGGGTTAGCTCCACTACTGTCACCGCTTGTATACATGACTAGAAGTAGGAACTCAAGTAGGTACATGAGTTACTTGGTAATGGCTATATTGGTGATTGCTGGATTAATAGCCTACCTCATAGGTATAGAGGCTACTTTTGCGCATACTGCTGGTTGGGTTAAGTGGACGCCTTGGTATGGTTAAGGTAATAATGATTTAACTCAAATATTAAACACTTTTTATTTCTTTATTTACATCAAGATTCCAGTTCATCTAATTGATTCCAGATTTACCATGGATTAGTAGAAAATATATGAGTGACATTAATGCTGGCGCGGTTAATTTTAAATGCACCGAATTTGGTTTAAAGACTAATGCATAGTTCAGTTAGGAAGGTTAGGGTTGCTATTGTTGGGCTTGGTGAAGTTTCCTTTAACCACTATAATGCACTTAAGAGCACTAAGTATGGTGAGCTAGCTGGAGTGTTTAGTCATAGTAAAGGTAGAGCTGAGGAGGTTGCTAAGGCTTGGGGAACTAGGCCATACTACTCCTTTGAGGAACTGATTAATGACCAAAGTATTGATGCATTAATAATATGTAGTGCTGACGAGTATCATCATGACCAGGCAGTTAAAGCTATGAAAGCTGGCAAGCATGTGCTTGTTGAAAAACCCTTAGCCTTAAATGCTAGGGAGGTTGCGGACATGGCTAGGGTTAGCCTCGAGACCAATAGGATACTGATGCCTGTACACAACTACATCTTTAGGCCTAAGGTTAGGAGAACAAAGGAGCTTATTGAAAGTGGGGCTATTGGTGAACCAACCTACGCATTATTCATTGTAACCCAGAGACTCACCGAGGATGTAGCCAAGAGGCATCATGGCGCATTATTCACTCAGTCATACCACTCAATATACACATCTAACTACCTCCTAGGTCCACCGGTGGAGTTTCAGGCAATGTGGGGTACATTGACCTATAGGGAGGTTAAGAGCGATGAGGTTTTTGTGGCAACCTTCAAGTATAGGAATGGAGCCTTAGGCAACATTGTGGCTAATTGGGCTGCGGATGATTTATCATCCTACCCATTCATGTGGCTTGATAAGGTTATTGGGACTAGGGGAACCATAACAATAAATTCCTTCGATGACGTAATGACTTCACTTCAAGCCGGCTCGTTCATGATGGGTAAGACTATTGACTACGTAGAGTCCTTTAAGGGTATTGTGAGGCATTTCGTTGATGACGTTTTAGCTGAAGGCCGTAAACCCGAGCAGTCAATCTACGATGCGTTGCTGGTTCATGACATAATTGAGGGCCTTAGGGAGAGCGCTGAGTCTGGTAGGAGGATTAAGTATGAGGCGCTGAGCCTTGGGCAATTGATCGAGAAATATAGTTAAGTTAACTTAAATACCCTTTCGGCGTTCTCTCTCAGTATTCTCTTGATCACCTTGTCTGCATCTTCCTTATCCCAATGGCCCTTATTAATCTTCTCCTCAACAACCTCGTTTATAGCCCTCTTAGCTATTACGGATGCCCCATAGGTTCCCTCTATGAAGGCGTAGTCCCCTCCGAAGGCCATTATCTTATTATTCGGCACAAGTTCAAGCCACTCACTTAATATGTCCACGTAGGCTCTTGGGTTAATTTCATGCATCCAGCACAAGTCCAGGTAAACGTTAGGCCACTGCTTAGCCAACACACCAGCCTCATGATAATATGGGTAACTTGCATGGAACAGTATGAACTTTACATTCTGATATTCCTTAAATAGGTTAATTAATTGGGTTGGATTAGCATTAGTGAGCGCATTGTTAGGTGGTTCATCATACGTTGGTGCAGTTTCCTGAATACCTGTATGCACCTGAAGAGGCTTACCCAACGCCTCCAATTCATCCAACATAACCCTGAATAAGTAGTCTTGAAGAGGCTTAACCTCACTTGATGAAGGTGTATAGCGCCTAAACCCCTCCTTACCCTCAATGATGGCTTTAAGAGCGTACTCAGCCTCATTAGGTGTCACGTACTCAAATTTAAGCGACTGCATGTAGGCTGGGAAGCTTGTCTTAACGCCAATAAAGTTGGGTAAAACTTCCCTAATATACCTCCTAAAGGCGTTTTCCAAGTCAGATAAGTGGTGTATGGGTACCTTAAGTCTCCTTGATGCATTCATTAAATCCCCCCAATTACTAATGAACACAATCCCCTCAAACCTAATAACACCAGTGAACAAATCCCTATCAAACTTCGGTAGTGAATTACCTGTATTATCCCCATGATCCAAGACCACTTTGCCTATGTTAGCCTTTTCTAGAACCCACCTGTAGAAGCCTTTAGTGGCCTTATTGTTCATTGACTCAACAAGCTTGGGGTAAGTATCCCTAGTGATGTCACTTATACCGTAGAGGTCCCTAATAGCTAACCTAATGGCTAAACCATAGCCCGTAGTTTTAGCGTAATCCCAGTACCTCTCGAAAATAGGCCACCTCTCCTCCCAAGGTTTCTTCAAATCCCTTAACACCATAAACTCCTCAGGAGTCATGCCGCTTGAGAAGAAGTCAGTTGTTAAGTAGTGAGCTAGGAACAGGAACATTGGATCCTGGGGCCTAGATAGCCTATCAGGTTCAGGTTCAAGATGCTCATGAGTGTCAATAAGCTTTATTGAATTAACTACTTCACTAATCATAATTATTGCTAAATATTATTATTTTTAAGGATTGCTTCTTGCAGCTGTAGTGAAACTTATATTATACATAGCTTAATTTTACATGAAGTTAATATTTAAGTATTTACTTAAAATTAAATAAAGCATAAGCACTTAACAAGTAGTACTGAACCATGTATAAGAGTAATGGTAAAATAGGAGACCATTAAGGAGGGGAAATTGACGTTAAAAAGGACAATGCAGTAAATATCTAGCGATGGAGATTAAACATAATCCAGGGCTCAATTAACCCCTCCTTAAAGTGTGAAAAATTTAAAAATAAACGAGTGGAAAACCTAATGGTTTCTGAGGACTAGGCTCCGCATAGGCCTTGCACGCGGGAGGTCCCGGGTTCAAATCCCGGCCGGTCCACCATGCCTCATAACTTAATTATATAATGTCCATTATTAAATTCAATATCTTAAGGTACTGCACTCTTCCATTGCTGTAATTGCTAAGAAGTATAATGAAGATTGAATTCTAATCCATTATGTATGGGTCACGAAATTTAAACAAGACTCTGGGAAACTGCAGTAATGGCACCTTAATACACCATAATCATGAGAGAGGGTTATTTTAGTGGTCTAAGCCTTAACAATGATTCCTAATGTATTTAGGATTGAATGAAAAGTAGTAAGGAGCCATCATCTGGTCAGGCCTTCCTGAGGACTAGGCTCCTGGACATCCTTCCAGGCTAGACTACCGGCCCTAAGCTGGGAATTAAAGTGAATGGGTTATAAGCTTTTCTAAGGGTAATTGATGCTGGTTTTAGGCTATTTCATGGTTGACTCAAGTTGATTTAATGAGGTATTTAACGAGCAAGCATTTTATCACGGCTTTGGAGCACATTAATAAGTGCGTGTTGAAGTAACCCTGTGGCAGCCGAGGACTTGATTAATGTAGCTGAGCTAATTAGGAGGATTAAGGATGGGCCATGTTCATCCTTAAACTGTAATATATCTAGTGTTAAGGTATCAATGGGAGAAAGAGATAATGGGAGAGGGGTGACCTCAATGATTGAACTAGACTTAGTGAGGGATATAGTTCACTTAACCTTTGAACTAAAGGCTGGTAAGTTAACCTGCTTAATTAAACTTGAGGTAGTAGGTAGCGTAAGTGTGAGTAAACTTAGGGGTATCTCAAGTAGTATTATTGAATTGTTGAATTCCCTTAAGCTGTAGGTTGTTAGCGTTAAAAACCACCTTATATGAGTCATCATTGAACAAAACCTTGCCCCCATAGTACCTAGATATCCTCACCATCCTAATATTATCCACACTCATGTATGCGTAAACCCTCACTGCTGCCCTTTTACCGAATAAATCACTGAGCATTAAACCCACAAGCCACTTACCAATACCCCTACCTTGATACTCATCCTTAACGACTAGGGCTATCTCATAGGAATCATTAATCCTATACGCCTCACCTACTGCTACCAGTTCCTCATTATAGTAGACACCATATACTATTGGCCTTAATGATAATAGTGATCTAACGCAGTCCTCAACATCGTTTATCATACATAGGAACCGTGATCTAATAGATTGCCTACTTAATGATTTATAGAAGGAAATAATCAGTTCACCATCCCTCAATGGATCCAGGTACCTCACACTAGGTTGAGCGTTAACATAATTCATTAGCGCTTAGTATTATGTAATACTAATATTTAAGGTTACCTAAAGTGCCCCTAACCATGGTTTAATTCATTATTGGTCTTTTAAAGTAAACATGAGTAATGCTTATATTTCCCAAGGCTAGGAAGCACATAAATGCCCATTAACATTAATGGTATTATTGACAAGTTAATCAATGAAATTAGGAGTTACGGGCAGGTGACTGTTGAGGATTACGGGTTAGAGAAGTTACTCATAGTTAAGTTAACCGAAGACCTGTCAGTCTTCACGTCAATATTATGTGAGGACACCGACTGCACTGTAGAGTATGCTGTTGGTGACGAGAACTTCACTATACTGCCCAAGTACCTGGACTTAATGGATAAGGCCGTGGAGATTATGAGAGTTATTAATAATAACTTAGTTAAAATGGGGGTGATTAGGTGAAGCGGGGTTTAAGACTTGATTCAATTAATGCACGTAAAGTACGTGGACCTGATGGCTTCTTCACAGTGGCCATGGGTATTGAAGTGTTTAGGCTTATTGAGAATAAGGTGAGTGAGCTTGGTCTTGCCAGTGAGATCATTGGTGACGTAGTTTTAGTTAAGGCTAAGTCATGGAGTAGCATTAGTAAGCTCTTGAAGTATGCCCGTTTAAATGGAATCAATGTGATTGAAGACTAAGCCTAGTTAGGGTTCACTGTACTCCACTCAATACCTCTGCTAAGTCTAGTATCTTAACCTTATCGTTACTGTTCCTGGATAGGTTAGCGTAGCATATTGGGCAAGCCACAACTATGTTGTTTGATAACTTGGATAATGACTCAACCCTACTTCTGGCAACCTTATTCGATAATGATGGCTTAATGGATTCCACAGGGCCGCCGCAGCACATTGATGTTGAAATCCCGGTTATGTAAGGGTCTTCAACATGCTCAACCCCCGCCTTCTCCAGTAGTTTCCTGTAAGTTTCCCTCATCCCTAGGTACCTTGAGTATAGGCATGAGTCATGAATAACCACTCTACTTAACCTTGCCTTATCAACACCCTTAATCAACTCCATGTAGTTAATTACATTGATGCCTAAGTCCCCGAAGAAACGGGGTGCTACAGTGGTTAATATGTGGTGGGTATGTGGATCAATGGTTATCACGGTCTTAATGCCCTTACTCTTAAAGTAACTGAGCACCACTGATGAGAAGTAGTCTTTGAAGTCATCCTCAAACCCCAATTCATACAGTAAAGCGCCTGAGTAAGGTTCGTCGTGCATAAAGGCGAAGTTAACCCCATTCTTAATGAGAAGGTTTGCAATAGCCTTAACAATACCATTAACCCTATTAATTTCACTCCTGGGCGGTTTTAAAATAACCTTAGCCATGGTAATAACCGCGCCACTGAACCTACTTACTAAGGGGCCTAACGACTCCGGTGGAGCCTTCTCCATTAGGCCCGTGAATGAGTTTATATAAGGCACGAGTTGGTAAAGACATGAAGTGTAAAGTATTGTATCACCTGATTCAGGGACATTAACCCCATTAGCCCATTCACTGCATATGCTTCTCTCAACTGGTATGGGTAATCTATTGTAGTTTAGGCTCCTAATCATTATTGCCCTAAGTCCCCTTAACCAATCCTCCATAATAGGTTCGTTATTTAAGCTAATTAAGTATTGTGCCTTAGGGAAGTGCAGCTTCCCTTAGGTTGGCTGTGGAATCATGAGACTTTAATAGTGTAGTAATTCCTGTTTAAGTATATTAATGGCGGCTTAAGGTTAAGTACCTTACCATCCTCAACCTGCCCTATGAATAACGTGTGATCACCAGCATCATACCTAGCCACTACCCTGCAGTCTAAGTAAGCTATTGAACCATCAATTATGGGTGAACCAGTCTTAGCTGTAATAATCCTTAATCCCTTAAACCTCTCCTCCCTTGGGGCTGTGGCGAACCTAATAGCCACATCCTTCATATCGTAGGGTAGTATGTTAACTGCGTATATTCCAGATTCATTAATGGCCTTATGTGAACCCACCTTCTTGTCTAACGCCACCAGCACCAGTGGTGGATCAAGGGATACTGAAGTGAATGAATTAACAGTTAAACCATAGTATTCACCATTATTAACCGTAGTGACGACAGTGACTCCAGTTGGGTAATTTCTAAGTATGGCCTTAAGCTCCTCCCCAGTAATAACCATATTGCCTACTTGCCGGGGCTTTTTAATAAACTAAACTGATAATGCTCCTAGCATTACGTGCTTAATAGGCATTAATTGGGCTTAACTAAGACCTAGATCAATTCCTTAACTTGAATCGAGATTATTAGTATAGGTTTATAAATAATGCTGTGGAAGTTAAATAATATGGTTCAGGATGCTAAGGGAAGGACAATCGCTAAGTATAAGGGGGTACTTAAGGGGGATAAGGTTATTGTACCTAGTATTGATGAATCCAGGGCTCTTTATAAGCTTGGTTTCTTTGGGAAATTCCTAGGTAAAGATAAGATTAAGATTGAGGAGGTTGATTCTGTGAATTCACAAATACACTTATCGCCGCTTGAGGCCCTTTACCTAGTTGAGTTAGGCCTATTGGAGGTTGTTGATGATGATTCAGTGGTGGATAAGGATACTCTTAGGGAGTTGGTGGAGAAGCGTTATGAACATGGGGAACTAGTCTATGAATTATACAGGTATTTTAGGGATAGGGGTTACGTGGTTAGGAGTGGGTTGAAGTTTGGTTCACTCTACGCAGTTTATGAGAAAGGGCCAGGCATAGACCATGCACCGATGCTCGTTCACCTAATTGACCCAGGCCGTAACATAACGGCATTAGATGTAACTAGGGCAGCGAGGTTAAGCCATACTGTTAGGAAAACCTTCGTGCTGGCGGTTAGGCATATGAATAGTCTTAAGCTTATAGGGTTCGAATGGTGGACTCCGTAAATTGTAGGCTTATTATTAATCAAGGCTTATGCTGAATGAGGTGAACTTGGAACAGTACCCATCTATTGGGCATTCAATACACTGGTTAACTGAACAATTGAACCCAATATCGTAAGCACCCTTCTCGGCTGCTATTGGGTCACTGCTCCTCCTAATTGTTTTAACAGCAATGACCCTAGCCACCTTATACGGTATCTTTACGTTACCCTTACTTAAATTAACGTACAGTGCCTTAACCTTATCATCGTCTATAAGCACCAAGTAAGCCCCGCTCCTTATGACCGCTGAGGCAGTGTACATGTCGCCGATTGGTATGTATAACTTATTCTGCCCCCTTAACATAACCTTAAGCGCTAATGGTGCCCCAGATTCATGAGCAATCCACCTTATCATTATCCTAACGCTCTTATTCCTATGAACCGTGGAGTAGGGGGTCATGAAGCTTCTTATGAAGTTCTCCAGGTTAGTGTAATTCCTAATGACTGCGAACTCCTTAGCTAAACCACCCCTCCTTGCAACTGCCCTTAGGCTTAGGGCATAATTCTTAACGGCATCATTAACCTGCTGTAATTCAGCCTCCCCATAATTCTTAACGAATTCCTCAGCCAACTTAACTCCATTATCCTTAACAGGATTATTAATGAACTTAACCATGTAATCAGCAACACCACCTATTGAATCATAGAACTTAGTGACCCTAACAACCCTAACTGATGAAAGTATTGATGCGGTTAAGGTAAGGTACCTGGCTAGGTTCTCCACACCATCAATGGCTAGGTAATTTCTTAAACCCTCCCCGAAGGTTATCTTACCTCTCCTGTACTTATCAATGAAGTTCACGTAGAAGACCTTAACCCTATTAGCCGTGTCAGCTAAGTCCTTGTTAAGCGTCTTGAAGACTGGCTCAACCACCAATTGACCATGCCTAGTAATCTCACTAAGAGCCTCCTCACCCAGCCTCCTTAATTCACTAATACTTAATGTTGAAGACACCTTAACCATATGGTGAGTGGGTTTAATAAACCATTTCTTAGTTTAAAGGGCAATTAGTAATTGAGGGGTAGGCAATCGCATTTAATACCCACGTCACTCAGCTTGAAGCCATACTTGACCTCAGTGTAATGGGCCTTAAACTCCTTAACCTCACTCCTAACTGCACTAGGTTCCTTACCATCAATCAGCATTGCCTTCATGAATGCGGCAATCTCAGCCATTTCCTGAGTACCCATACCCACCCTAGTCATTTCCTGAACACCCATCCTAATGCCGCTGGGTTTCACTGCGCTCCTATCCCAGGGTAGCATATTCTTGTTAACGATTATTCCACCATCCTCAAGTAGTTGAGCAACCTTAGCCCCACCGCCGAATTTAGAAGCATCAAAGACTACTTGATGAGTCTCAGTGAAGCCCCTAGCCTCAGCCACCACCGGTATACCATACTTGCTTAACTCCTCAGCCAGCCTCTTCGCATTCAACCTTACTTGGTAGGCGTAGGATTCACCAAAGGTCATCATTTCAATTGCCGTTATCGCAGTGGAGGCGTACCTATGCAGGTGGTAATTTGATGTTAATTGTGGGAAGACCGCCCTTTGAATGTTCTTGAAAATGGACTCATTATTAGTGAATATTACACCACCCTGGGGCCCTGGGAAGGTCTTATGCGTTGATGAGGTCATTAAGTCTGCCCCCTCATTAAGTGAATTGGGGAATTGGCCACCAGCTATTAACCCAAGCACGTGGGCTGAGTCATGCATTAAGTAAGCCCCATTCTCATGAGCCACCTGGGCAAGCTCCTTAACTGGATGCGGGAATAAGTAAAGTGATGCACCCAATATAACTAATTGAGGCTTCTCCTCCCTAATGACCTTTGCCGCTGAGTCAACGTTAATGCTGAAGTTCTCCTCATCACAAGGTAGGTGAATTACCTTAAGCCCCAATGCCCCAGGGGCACCAACCTCATCATGGCTAATATGCCCACCACACTGCCTTGGCACTGCAGCAATCTTACCACCCTTAGCTAACGTTAAGTAAACAGCCATGTTAGCTACTGTACCTGAAATAGGCCTCACATCAACGTAGCTTGCGTGGAATAGTTTAGACATGAGGTCAACTAAATACGCCTCCATATCATCAACATACTTAACACCTTGATAATACCTATTACCTATAGTGCCCTCCGCATACCTACCCATCATGTCGTTTATGTAGAAGTACTCAGCCAGTGGTGACATGACGTTTTCACTTGGTATTAGGTTTATGGTTTCCCTCCTCCTCCATGTATTATGACTATTTATTATATCCCTTACCCTATTTACTGCATTAATAGCATCACTTAGATTCATTAAGCTTAAACCTAATAACCCAGAAATATAAATTTATCCGCTGGCTACGTTTAGCATAATGCTTATATTACGAAGAATCAAGGCTTCTCAACTACTGTACATGAGTAAAGTAATAATAGTGCATTTACCATTAAGTAATCCTACAATAAGCAGCATATTAACGGTCCCTCACTACATGAGTGTACCCTTATATATTTCAGGTAATTCATTAACTATGGTTAAGACTGCCTTAGTGATTGGCGGCGGCCATAATGGGTTAATGGCTGCTGTAACGCTTAGGGAGAGCGGATTCAATGTCACGTTAATTGAGGCTAGGGGTAAGGTTGGCGGTATGGCTGATACTGAAACCATGATGGGTGTGAAGGTTAGTAGGGCTGCATATGTACTAGGCCTAATGCCCAGGCGATTCATGGATAAATTCAACATACCTGTGATTAGGCAGGATCCATTTCAAGTGACTTACATTAATGGTAAGCTAATACCCTTCTGGAGGGATAGGGATAAGAGGGTTAAGGCGTTGGTTAAGGCTGGTGAAGTTAAGTTCCCTGAGTTCGAGGGTAAGCTACTTAAATTTAAGGAGTTAATGGAGAGTAAGTTCACGTTTGTTAATGAACCACCCTCAGTGGGTGAAATTAGGGATGAGGCCGTTAAGCTTGGTGTTGAGGAATTCATTGAGGAGTCATGCAGTAGAATACTGAGTGAGTACCTATCTCCAGACCTCCACTACACCTTCATGTACCCAGGTATGGAGAATTCCCCAGCGTACCTAATAGCCTACTTCTACTCACCTGACTGGTCATTTGTGAAGGGAGGCATGGGTACTGTGGGTGATGCAATGTTGAGGTATGCCTTAAGCATTGGCGTTAATGTGCGCCTGGGGGTTAAGGTTAATGGATTGGAGTTTAAGGGTGACCTAGTGACCGGTGTCATCACTAATGATGGTATCTTAAAGGGTGATGTAGTTGTTTCCTCAGTTAGCCCAATACTGCTTGATCAATGGATTAAGGGTAAGGGGAGTAGTTGGCGTATACCTAGGCCTGGTTGGAGGAAGTATAATATTGTGCTTAAGGATTACCCAAGAATCCCCCCTGAATTAAAGCCCTACGCCCACTCAATAATGGACACTGAGGCTGGAGAGTTGGTGATACCGTCAATACTTGATGAAACCAGGGGTGGGGTTGTTTTAGAGTTTATGGGTGACTTGGATTCATTACTGGACATGATGCCTGATATTCATGAAAAGGCTCTGGTGATAGATAAGTTAACACCCAAGGATGCCGAGGCCACTTATAACGTACCTAATGGTGATGTTAACCATATCCCAATGAGAGCACCATATGTGCTTAATGGGAGGCCAGGGTACAGGACCCAGTTCCTTAACCTATTCCAGGGGAGTGCCGGCAATTACCCAGGTGGGCAGATAACCGGTGTACCAGGTTATAATGCAGCTAGGTTAGCTGTTGGTGTCTATTCGGCGTAAGCGGTGGTTGCATTAATTCTACAATTAATTATAATAAATTTAATATTATAGGTTTAGATTCTTAACTTATATATGATTAATCATTATATTATATAAACATTAATTATGGTTGAGTAGCATATAGTGCTTGGGGCAAAGGTTTAAATATAGCGGTTATGTAGTTAGGATTAGTGTTAAACATGAGCGTGGAGAGTCAGGTTAAGGCTCACATAAAGGGATTAATAAATAGGCTTGATGGTTGGTTAATAAGCCAAAGGAAATTAATAGATGATCTACAGAAGTACGCTGATTACGTTAAGAGCCAGGATAGGTACACCCTATTATTATCAGCGCAGGCCATGATATATTACATAGAGCGTACCGCTAAGGACTTTGAGTCATGGCTAAACAACCCACTCATAACGTCAATAATGACACCGGATATGTTAAAGGAGCTTGAGGCTAAGTTGCGTGAACTGGCGGTTAACTTCATAAAGGTGGATCTTGAGCACACTGGACAGTACCTTGACTTACTTAGGAAATATGATGCGGCTGGTGAGGTACCGGAGATACTAAGGCTATACTTTGAGCATAGGATTGGTGGTGCACAGGAGGGTGGGCAACAGAGGGGAGGGGAGGAAATGCCCAGGTTCCTGTGATTAGGTAAACGCATGTTTCCAACAAAAGCTTAAAGTTAGTGCCCTTTAATTAAAAATAATCACGATCACGTATGGGTAGTTTGCCTTTTATTTACCTCAAAGTCAACCCTAACCTTATACACCCTAGGGGCATACTCTCTAACAATCCTCTCATTAATTATCCTGCAGTTAACACTCATGTTACTGCAATGCTTCATCACGATTTCCTCAGCATCCCTAAAGGGATCTTCCTCCGGGCCAATGTGATAGAAGTTCACTATGCCCTCATCCATTACGCAATTTATGGCGCTGGGTAGGTATTGGTGAGCGCCTAAGGGTAGGGTCATTATTACCCTGTGGAAGCTATTCCTCATTTTTTCGCAGAAGAGTGACGCATCATACTCAACCGGCACTACCTTACCCCTAACCTTATTTAACCTCACGTTAACTTCAGCATACCTAATTGCCTCCGGGTTTATCTCAACAGCATATATTAAGCGCACTGTGGGTTTATGCTTAAGTATTATGAATGCGTATGGCGCGATCCCAGCGAATAAGTAGGCTATTACCTCATTATCCTTAACCCTTGATGCTAAATCAAGCCTATCGTACTGATCTCTGGGGGAGAAGAATACCTTAGTTGGGTCAAGCATTAACCTAATCCCTGATTCAACGTGAATAACCTCAGTGACTTCCCCAATTAACTTCTCGTAACTGTATAACCTAAACTCACCGCTCCTTGGCCCAATCCTCCTTAACACCGCCTTAACATTCCTACTATTCTTAATTATTGCCTTAGCTATCTCGTACTTGAACTTGTCTAGTTCATTGGGTATCTCAATGATAGCCACTGCCCCTGACCTGGATCCAATTATGTCGAAACCTGAGGGCACTAGGCTTAGTAAGTCCTGCGGTACTATACCCCTTAATTCATCCCTCAATTTCATTTAACCGGTCCTCACGTTAATAGTTAAAAACTAATCACTCGACGGCTTAATTAATGTCTAAGCTTCTTGAGATTAGGGGGATACAGGAGTATAGGACTGTTAGGGAGGTTAAGGGGCCATTGATAGTTATTGAAAGGACTAGGGGGATAGCATACGGTGAAATGGGTGTTGTAACTGGGCCTGATGGTGAACCTAGGCTTATTCAGGTAATTGAAGTTGGACCTGACTACGCCATAGCCCAAGTCCTAACAGGGACCCTTGGCTTACCGGCAAGCGGCTCCACAGTCAGGTTCTATGGAACCACCTTAAGGCTACCAGTGTCTGAGGATTTACTGGGTAGGATAATAAGCGGTAGGGGTGTGCCAAGGGATTCATTATCAATGCCACCAGCAGAGGACTTCCTTGACGTTAACGGTGAGCCACTTAACCCATACGCTAGGGATTACCCAGAGGAGCCTATTGAGACTGGTGTTAGTGCAATAGATGGACTCTACACTATGGTTAGGGGACAGAAGTTACCCATATTCTCAGGCACTGGATTACCGCACAATATGCTTGCTGCCCAGGTTGCAAGGCAGGCAACTGTTAGGGGTAGTGAGGAGGAGTTTGCAATAGTCTTCGCCGCTATTGGCCTTAGGACCGAGGAGGCGTTATTCTTCATTGATGAGTTTAGGAGAACAGGTGCATTAAGAAGACTAGTCTTGGTAATGAATCTTGCCAGTGACCCAATAGCTGAAAGGATTCTTACACCAAGGGTTGCCTTAACCATAGCCGAGTACTTGGCTTGGCAAAGGGATTACCACGTCCTAGTGATATTAAGTGATATGCTTAACTACGCAGAGGCCCTTAGGGAGCTTTCATCAGCTAAGGGTGAGCTACCAGGTAGGAGGGGTTACCCAGGCTACATGTACACTGACTTAGCGTCAATATTCGAGAGGGCAGGTAGAGCTAGGGGTAGAAAGGGTAGTGTTACCCAATTCCCAATACTAACGATGCCTCACGATGACATAACCCACCCAGTACCCGACTTAACAGGCTACATTACGGAGGGTCAACTAGTCTTATCCAGGTCAATGTGGGGTAAGGGCATTTACCCACCCTTCGATGTCCTAATGAGCCTATCAAGGTTAATGAAGGATGCTGTCGGTGAGGGTAAGACTAGGGATGATCATAAGTACGTGGCTAATCAACTCATATCAGCCTACTCTAGGGCATTGGATGTTAGGAACCTAGCAGTACTGGTTGGTGAGGGTAATTTAAGTTGGCGTGAAAGGAGGTACCTTAGGTTCGCTGATGAGTTTGAGAGGAAGTTCATAGCTCAAGGTTTCTATGAAAGGAGAACGTTCGAACAGACTCTTGACATAGCTTGGGACGCCTTAAGTGTACTACCTGAGGATGAGTACTCCAATATTCCACCTGAAGTATCAAAGAGGTACTATAGGGAAGGTATATTTAAGTCAATTAAGGATGAAGGAGTTAAGGCCTAGGCAAATAAGCTTCAGCGCATGCTTAAACTTTATTAGAAACTCATGGCTTAGCTACAGTTGTGACTGAGTTAGTTAAGAAGGCTGAAGATTGGTTTGAGGTGGCTAAGGGTGCATTAAGGGAGGGTAGGTTTTGGTTAGTCTGTTATGCATCGCATCAGGCGGTTGAACTATATGCTAAGGGTGTATTATTCATGAGGGCTGGTTCATACCCATTTACCCATAATTTAGTAACATTGATTAAGTTAATTGATTTAAATGCATCAACTGAAGTCCTTAATTCATGCAGGGTACTTAATCCTCACTACTCAGCATCAAGGTACGATTCATCATCAATTTATGATAAGGATACTGCTGTGCAATGCTTAACACACGCTGAGGTGGTTATAACATGGCTGAGGACCTTATTAGAAAAATGATTATTAAGGTATCTAAGTATGATGAGGATTTCAGGAATTTCATAAGCAGGTTAATTAAAAAGTACCCTGACTCAACAATAGTGCTCTTTGGCTCCAGAGCTAGGGGTGATAATAGACCTTCAAGTGACTTCGATGTACTAGTTATTATTAAGGGTAAGGTTACGTGGAGTATTGTGGAGGAAATATCGTTTATTGCTGATGAATTACCTGTTGATTTAATTGTTAAAAGCGTGGAGGATTTCCTAAATGATGCAGGTATTAAGTTAATGCTAAGGAATGGATGCAGGGTGCTATATGATGGCTTAAGTCTAAATCCATGTTAAGTTCAAGTAATTGTAAGCAAGTATTTAAATAACTGTATTGATTACGCCGCTGATTCTTCTATTGAACTTGCCCACCCTGACCTGCAGCGAGCGTTTGCTTAACCTTATTCTCCAATTCACTTATCTGTTTCCTAAGCATATTCTCCTGCTTCACAAGGGACTGAAGATGCAGGTCAAGTAGCTCCTTCCTCTGGTTTAAATCCTGTATAGCCTCATCCCTAGTGGTTGAAAGTAGAAAGGTTCCCACAACCTTGTAAACCTTCGAATCCTGTGGAAGCTTATTTAACTCATTGAGGGCTTTATCCACATTCCTGAGTTCGCTCTCATACTGCTGTTTCCTAAGCAATACTGCCTGTAGTTGATCCTCAAGTTGCCTCAGCCTATCTAAGTCATTCCTAACCGCTGGCGGGATTTCAGTAGCCATAATTGCCTAAGGTTACTTGACTAAAAATGCTTTTCGCAACATACTGCACAAGGCGGTTAAATGATAGGCCACCACCCACTGACTGCACCTATGTGCTGGTAAACCCATATACCATGAATCAGCCTTAAGCCATTTCCTAGGTTTAAGGAAAATGATTTCAATCGAATGCTATTGCGAACACTTAAAAAGTATTGTATCCATGTCTAGGTATGAAGCTGCTTTTCCTAGTACTGGATGGGGCTGCTGATAGGCCTAATGAGAAGGGGGAGACCCCGTTATCCATGGCTAAGAAGCCCAATTTAGATTCACTGGCTGTTCAGGGAGCCTTAGGATACCACTACCCCTTAGGGGTAGGTAGAGCTCCTGAGAGTGATGCAGCAGTATTATCTATACTGGGTTATGACCCGGATAAGTACTACACGGGTAGGGGTCCTCTTGAAGCCCTTGGGGTTGGTTATAGGGTTAAGGAGGGGCATGAGGTTGCCTTTAGGGCTAACTTCGCCACTATTAATCCTGAAACAAGGGTTATCCTTGATAGGAGGGTTGGTAGGAGCTTGGAATCCTGGGAGGCTCAGGAGCTAGCTAAGGCGGTTGACGGTATTGAGCTTGGGGGTGGTTTAGGGTATGCTAGGGTTATTGCAACTATTGGCCATAGAGCAGTGGTGATTATTGGTGTTAAATCAGGGCGCCTTAGTGGGGATGTTACTAATAATGATCCAGCCTACGTTAGGGTTGGTAAGGTATCTGTTGCTGTACCTAATCCTGATAATAGGCTTGCACAGATAAGGCCCTTAAACCCACAGGATGAGGCAGCGTCATTAACAGCTAAGTTAGCTAATGAATTTGTTGATAAAGTAATCAACATACTTAAGGATCATCCATTAAATAAGGAGAGGGCCAAGAAGGGTTTACTGCAGGCTAACGTAATACTAGTGAGGGATGCAGGTGACTCATTACCTAAAGTAACCCCGATAAATCAACTTCATGGGCTTAAATTCGGCGCAGTAGCTGAGATGCCTGTGGAGAGGGGTATAGCTAGGGCGCTGGGTATGGATGTTGAGGAGGTTAAGCTTTACAACGCCCCCAAGGATGAGGTCCTCGGTGAACGCTTCGAGGCAACCATGAAACTCCTGGAAAGGGTTGACGTAGCCTACGTTCACTTAAAGGGGCCTGATGAACCAGGTCATGATGGTGACTTAAAGGGTAAGGTTAAGGCAATAGAGGACATTGATGAGTATTACGTGGCTAAGTTGATTAAGAGTAATTGGGGGGACTCAATACTAGTCACCAGTGATCACGCAACTCCATGGGCACTGAAGGCGCATAGTGATGACCCAGTACCAATAATGCTTAAGTCACGTAAGGTTAAGGCTGATGGTTTAACATTGAACGAGATTAACGCCAGTAAAGGTAGTTTAGGTAAGTTTGAACATGGCTGGTTAATAATGGGTAGGATTAAGGAGCTGGTTTTCTAAAGCTTTAGTTAAAGGCATGAACACTAACAAGGCTTATAAATTCACCTGCAGGCGCTTAACGTACTGAAGTGATGATGGAGGACTTAGAATTACTTGAAGCTAAGTACCAGGGTACAGTGGCTAGGAGTAGGGAGGCCCTTGAGCTCGACTTCAGTATTAGGTATGGTGATAGAATGAGCCTTATGCTTAATGAGGCTCTTAAGGTGTATTTCCTAGACCTTGATAGTAAGGTTAAGGTTAGGAGAACAATAGTTGATGAAATGGGGTATAGGATTGATAACCTCGTTAAGGCTAGGTTAAGTTCACTAAACCTAAACCTTAACCCCATATTAATAACCTGGTACTACATTGGTAATGGTGAACACGTAGATAGGCTTAGGGAACTTCTCGGTATGGCTGGTCAAAGAATAAGTATTGATGATTACGTTAAGGGTGGATTCCTTATGAGAATTGATAAGTCAACCGTAATAATCCCAGAATACCTAGCAGGTTACTTATCTAAGGTGGATCCACCACCGCAGTTGGATTCATCATCAATAGTGTACGGTAATATTGATAACCCAATGTTCATGGTTACCTTAGAGACTATAGCCAGGAACCTTAAGCCAATTGATGGCTTCATAAGGGCCTTCTATGGTAAGGGTATTAGAGACGCCTTAACAAGTGGCCTACTTAATCAATTAGCTAAATTGCATAATGATGAAGTCCTGGTTAATCCATTAATTGACTTAAGAAGCCTTAGGTTAGGGTTAGCTAGGGCTAAGAACACTAGGGCTAGGGTGATTAAGCATTCACTATCAATGTACGGTAAATACATATTCGATAGGGAGATATACTGTGGTGTTAACTACATGTTCACCTACAGTTCAAGAAGTCTTGTGGTTTACTTATGCCCCTGGACACCCCACTATAAGTTAATAATAAGTAAACATTATGGGGTAAGGAGTCTCATAGTATTAGGCATTAGATTTAGGGAAAGCATGGTTGATTTCCTTAACTCCGAGAAGGATAGAAGACCCAGCCTATCTAAGGTCATGTTTGTCGCCTTCGATCAAGCTGTAGGTAGCATCCATGCGATATATCAGAGTGAGAGTAGGAACCTAATGGATGATGCACTAGATATCTTGTACGAGACTAACTACAACATTACTGAAGTAACTTATTAGATTACTGCGAACCCTCTGAGTGACTTCACCATTCATAGTGAGGATTCTTGAGGGTGTTTTTAAATTCCTTGATTCTCTTCATTTATCTGCGGAACCTCACCCATTGGCTCAAACCAAGGGCAAGGTGAATCAATGAAAGCAGGAAACCCCACTTTTAAAGATAAGTTAATTCAACTTGGTTAATCCTCCATAAATTAAAGTAAGTACTCAAATTCACTGAGTCCAAGTTTCCTCAGCGTATCCTTAGTGGGTTTACCATCAACCCAACCCCTTAACTTGTAGTAAGTCTTAATACCCTCATCAAACATCCTTGAGGCTGAATGCCCCTTAGCAGGTCCATCAGGTATTGGTTCCCTCATTCTAGGTGGTAACTCATCCTTAATCCACTTACCTTCTCTAACCCAGAAGAGTCTCTCAAGGTTAAATATACGTTCACCAATGGTTAAGACATCATCAGAAGTTAAGTCCCAGCCATAGGCTGCATTATACAGGTTAGCTATATCCTGCTCAGTATTAACGTTAGGCACCAGATTTTCGAACTTACAGAATATTGATGAGTCAACTACTGCAAATAGGTCCTGGTTCCACTTAACCAACCTAGCCTGTAGGTCAATACCTGCTGGTGAATCATCATGTGGATCAACCTTACCTGCCTTACCGAATACTGTACCTAGAATTTCCCATGTTGGTGTGTACGCCTCAAGATGATCCCCACCCCTATTTGCAGTATAATACGCCAGCGCAAAACCCTTATGCGCCCTTGGGTCATATGCAGGTAACCCCTGTCCCCTAGCTCCAGTGAAGGTTTCAGGGGCATTATACTTCACGGCAAGTCTATAATCACCCTCAGCAAGTTCATCACCAATACCCTCCCTGTAGGCTATCTTATAGGTTAAGTCAATGTAAGAGGCTGCATCACCCCAGTCTACATCAAGCTTAAGCTTACCCATTCTACTCAACTCGGTTGCAACAGCCAGTGTGTTACCTAGGCTTATGGTATCCATGCCTAGTTCATTGGCGAGCTTCTCAAGCTTAAGGACTGGTTCAGCATTGATTAATCCAATGTTAGGCCCCAGTGCCCAAGTATTCTCATACTCATACTTAATCTTCTCACCTGGAACCTTAAATGAACCGCTTTTAACCATGGTTATCTGAGTACAGGCTATTGGGCAGTTGAAGCATCCATGGGTCTCCACGACATACTTACTCTTAATTAATTCACCACTGACATCATCAACGTTCTTGATTAATCCGGTACCAGCAAAGTTATAGTGAGGTAAGCCTCCGACAGCTTGAACAAGGTTCATGAGAACGTTAGTGCCATATGAGTGTAGGGCCTTGGTTGTATCATGTGTTACAAGTTTCTTCACGATCTCATTATTAACTTTCATGAATGCACCCTTATCCACTAACTCCTTATATAAGTCCCTTGTCCCCCACACCAACATACCCTTAAGCCTCTTACTACCCATAACAGCACCTACACCTCCACGTCCAGCAAATCTTTCATAGTCGGAGAACCTGATACCGGCGAACTTCACCAGATTCTCACCAGCAGGTCCTATTACAGCCACACCGGCCTTTGTTTCATCAGGTGGAAACCCATTCTCAGTTAGGATGATTCTAGTGGCTGAACCAGTCCACTTACCCCAAATATGCTTAGCCGGCTTTAATAATGGTTCCCCATTCTTAACTACAAGGTAAACCGGCTCCTCAGCCTTACCCTCAATGATTATGCCATCGTAGCCTGACCTCCTTAACCAATAGGAGAAGTTACCGCCAGCATTGGAGTGAGTGTAGACTCCGTTTAACACGGACCTTGTAGTGACATTAACTCTACTTGTGGATAAGGTAGCTATTCCACTGAGAGGACCTGAGAAGACATAAAGTTTATTACTGGGATCAAGGGGATCAATGCCTCTTGGTATTTCATTAAAGGCGTAGTAGGCTGCTAAACCTCTACCACCTAGGAATGATTTAAGTAAACCATTCTTAACCACCTCTTCCTTAAAGGATTCATTTGATAAATCCACTCTGAGTATTCTGAAAACATTCATTATTATTAGCCAGTATTCTTCTTTTTAAATTTTTCTCATTATTTCAATTAATACTTATGAGAATTTTTAATATTTTATAAACTAGAGAACCCTCACTTACCCTGATACTTGGGTTGCCTCTTTTCTAAGAACGCGTTGATGCCCTCTCTTGAATCCTTTGTTGAGAAGAGTAGGCTAAAGCCCATTGACTCCGCAGTAAGCGTATCTTCTAATGATCCTTCACTGGCTATGTTAAGTATTCCCTTAGCAATCATGAGTGTTATTGGTGGTTCCTCAGCTAGCTTAAGCGCAATGGTCCTGGTTTCATTCTCCAATTCATTAATTGGCACAACCCTATTAACTATACCTAATTTCTCAGCTTCCTTAGCTGTTAACTTTGCTCCAGTTAGAATAAGCTCCTTAGCCTTACCTAACCCAATTAACCTAACCAGTCTCTTAACGCCACCTGAACCTGGTATTAGGCCTAGTGTAACCTCAGGTAACCCAAGTATAGCATCCTCTGAGGCTATCCTCATGTCGCAGGCCAACGCTAACTCAAGCCCACCCCCTAGGGCGTAGCCATGGATCATGGCTATTACCGGCTTATTAAGCCTCTCCAGTCTATTAGTTAATTCCTGAAGCATCCTACTTGTTAAATACGCCTCAGTGGGTTCCTCATTACTGAACATTGTTAAGTCAGCGCCGGCTGAGAAGGCTTTACCAGCACCCTTAATTACAACAACCCTAACCCTATCGAAGGGTTCAGCCCCCAGTTTATTTACTACCGCAATTAACTCATTAATCATCTTACTGTTTATCGCGTTTAATTTCTCAGGCCTATTTAAGGTAATCCAAGCTATTGGTGGCTCAATAGTGAGTTTAACTGTTTCATAGCCTTCTCCACCATAATCGTAAAACCCTGAACCAGCCTTAACCCCCACTCTCCCCTCAGACACCATCTGCATTATTAATGGGTCTGGTTCAACAGTACCATACCTGTCCCTTAACTTAATTAACTCAACGATTACGCTTCCAATACCGTATGAGTCAGCGTACTCCAGTAGACCCTTTGGGAAGCCGAAGCCTAACTTAGTTACCGTGTCCACGTCCACCGCTGACGCTACCTTATTTCTAATTAACCAAGCAGCCTCATTAACTGCTAATGCAATTAACCTAACTGGGTTAACCCCCTCCCCAGCTTCCTTAGGCACTTTAACCCTGCTGTACTTCCCAGCCTCAGGGTACTTGTAGAAGCCCTCTCCAGTCTTTAACCCAAGTTTAAGGGCCTTAACCTTATCATCAATTAACCCGCAGCCACTGAATTTGAAGCCTCTATTAACCATGGCCTTCAATATTAAATCAACCACGTCAATACCTACGAAGTCAACTAATTCAAAGATACCCATCGGTAAGCCTAACTTAAACCTAGCTGCACTATCAACAGCATCAATGCTTGCTTCATTATTCATAACCATTAGGCAAGCAGATTCAATAAGCCTCATGAACAACCTATTAGATATGAAGCCTGGTACATCCCTATTAACCACAACAGGCTCCTTACCAAGCCTCCTACCTAACTCAACAGTTACATTAACTGTCTCATCACTAGTCTTATCACCCCTAACCACCTCAATTAGCTTCATTAATACTGGTGGGTTGAAAAAGTGCATCCCAATAACCTTATCAGGCCTATTCGTTACTGAGGCTAGTTCACTTATTGGTATTGATGAAGTGTTACTGGCTAATATTGCGTGCGGTGGCGCATGCTCACTTGCCCTCTTGAAAATACTACTCTTAGTGTTAAAGTCCTCGAAGACGGCCTCAATAATGAAGTCTGCGTTTCTCACAGCATCCTCCAGTGATGTTGTTACACTTATTCTGGACATGACTTCATCAGGGCTTTCCCTCAATTGCCTCTTCTCATGAAGATTACTTAGGCTCCACCTTATGTTATTCAACGCCTTCTGCAGTATGTCGAGCGTTAGGTCGTTTAGGTGAACCTTGAAGCCGTTTATGGCAGCAACCTCCGCTATCCCATGACCCATTGTTCCACCGCCTATAACTGCTATTTCCTTAACCTGAAGATTAACCATGGTGTTTAATCACCTTCAGTAAATTATAAGTGTTCCTCCGTACCTATATTTATACCTATAGCGTCTACTGGCTTCTCACTATGAGCGGTAGGTTTCTCTCGGCGGCAACTTCATTAATGGATTTACCTTTTATGAGGTCCCTAATGACGGGTACAAGGTCCTGAATCTTAACCCTAACCTGAGCTCTACTATCCCTATCCCTAACAGTAACAGTATTATCCTTAAGGGTGTCGGCATCTATGGTTACTGCAAGTGGTGTACCTAAGCTATCCCACTTAGCGTACCTAGCCCCTATGGTTCCCCCATCATCGTAAACCGCCGTGATACCTTCATTAACTAGGCTAATCCTAATATCCCTAGCCACCTTAGTTAACTCATCCCTGCTCACTATTGGTAATACCGCAACAGTAATGGGGGCTACGTCCCTAGGTAACTTAAGAACAACCTTACCCTCAATGAGCGTATATGCGTTCTCAAGCGTAACGTAAAGTATCCTGTCTATGCCGAATGAGGGTTCGATAACATGAGGAGTAAAACTCTCGGTGCTTATCCTCCTAGACTCAGTCTTAATGAAAACCATGTCTTTAGTCACCCTAAACCCATCAACGGTTGCTTCACCCTTATCCACCAATGCCTTAACCAATTCCTCAGGGTTAACGCTTGCTAAGGCCCTGAGGACTAAGGGAGCCTTATCACCGTAAACCTCCCTTATTCTTGATGGGTTAGGGTAAACCCTATGCACCTCAATAACCTTAGGTTCCCTAAGCCTCCTAACAGCAGATATTTCTTGACCACTGTAAGATGCATGCCTACTCAAGTCATAGTCACCCCTGTAGGCGTGCCCACTGACCTCAAGCCAACCGAAGCGCTCAGTGTTAACAACGTGGTCATAAACCATTCTAGCGTAATGAGCCCTCTCATTGGGTAGCTTAGCTATGAACATCTGCTTCTCCTCAGGTACACCTAGGTTTTTCAGAAACTTAACCGAGAGCGCCATGTAGAAGGCCATCCACTCATTAGCAACGTAACCCATCTTCACCGCCTCCTTAGCTGAAACAACTCTAGGTTCATTAACACCATTAGCCACATCCTCCTCTGTAAGCAGCCTTAACTTAACATCATCAACCTCATTAATGAATGGGCAGGATGGGTCCTGTGGGTCAAAGAAAAGCTCAATCTCCATTTGGGAAAACTCCCTAAGCCTAACTAATCCCTGCCTTGGTGAAATCTCATTTCTACCAACCTTACCAACTTGAGCTATTGCTATAGGTAATTTCCCCATTATCCTGTATATCCTATTAAAGTTAACGAACATGCCCTGCGCGGTCTCAGGCCTTAGGTAACCCACGTTCTCACTATATGGACCTATCGTAGTCTTGAAGAGAAGGTTAAACCTCTGCACATCACCTAATTCACCTCCACAGGCAGGGCACCTTATGTTATTCTGCCTTATCAAATTGGTTAATTCCCCCTCATTAAGTCCCTCAGTCTTAATCTTAATGCCCCTCTTCCCAAGCTCCTCCTCCACTAAGTGATCCGCCCTGTACTTGCGTCCACATTTACTGCAGGTGACTAGGTAGTCAGTGAAGTGTTCAACATGCCCACTTGCCTCGAAGACTACACTGGGCATAATAATGGGGGTTTCAACCTCGTAGGTGAAGTCTAAGTAAGGCAGTATGAACGTTCTTCTCCACTTTTCAATAATGTTTCTCTTTAAAAGTACACCGAGTAAACCGTAATCATAAAACCCACCAGCCTCAACCTTACCCCTGTACACATCAAAGCTAGGCCAATAGTAGCCTGACTCCGCTACAACATCATTGAACTTATCTGACACGCAGGCTTAAGTTAAAGGCGCTTAAATGCTTTCCTCTAAAAAGACCTACAGTAATTCCCTAGCGAACCTGTAGTGAACATACACGTAGGGTGCATCACCCACGGCTACCCATAATGATGATGATAAGTAACCGTGGATTAAGTTAAGGATTAGCAGTACCGTGAAGATTACCATCATTATCGTCTCAATGGGTAAAGTCTTAATCACTGTTAACCCACCCTTAGGTGTAACATCCCACCCCCTGAAGTTAAGCCCTAAGGAACCCTTAATATACGAGTACAGCGTTTGAATACTGATTGACATAACCATTGCTGATGACCTACCAGCTGAGTAAGGCGTTAAATCACCGCTCCTAGTCTTTAATGGTAAGTAACCGTAAGCTAGGGCAAGTGAACCATAAAGGATAAGCAAGGGCAATGTGACTAATCCAATGAAACCCCCCAGGATCAGTGAAGTAACTCCAACAATTAAGCTACTTATTACAAATAACGCGGGAGTTAAGTATTGGGTTAGAAGTAATACAGCATCAAACTTAACCCTAGCGCTAACGCTACTACCCATGAAACTCCTAATCATTCTTCTTAAGGCATCAGCAACACCATAAGCCCACTTAGTCTGCTGAAACTTAAATACACTATACGTCCTTGGGTTCTCAACCCCAATAACCTTATCATCAATGAAGCCGACGTCGAAGCCCATTGATATTAATTTAAGCCAAACATACACGTCATCCTGAGGCCCACTACCACTCCATCCATCCACCTCCCTGAGCGCACCTGCCTTAAACATGGTACCTGTACCAACGACTAAGGCTGGTAGGCCCCTTGCCCTCCTACCGCCCTGTATAGTGTCAACGGCAAGGTTCATGGATGCAGTAACAGCCTCAGAAACTAAAGTGTCAGTATTGTAGCCAAACCACCTGCCTGCTACGGCAACTACACTCTCCTTAGACATTAATCCACAGGCCTTAAGGGGAAAGTTTGGGTCTATAAATGAGTCAACATCCATGGTTAAAACATAATCACCCCTGGAGTGCCTAAACCCATAATCAAGTGCACCCGCCTTACCAGCATTCTTAACAACCCTCCTAAGTACCTTAACGTTATCACCAAGGCCAGTGACCCTGTGTTTAAGTTCATTAACGTAACTCTCATCATCATCAGAAACCACTATTACTTCAATTGGGCCAGGCCAATTGAAGCCTAAAGCCCTTGTAATAGCGTTCACAACGGTGTCAATGGGTTCATGCCATGTGGGTATTATTACGCTTAAGGCACCATGCTCATTAGGGCATTCCACCGTATTGACTTTCTTAATTCCTATTCTTCTATATGCCAGGTAATTATTAAGATCATAGATGAGCACTATTATTGGGTAAATCATTAATACAGTTACTGCAGTTACAGTAGCAGCTATTGGGGTAATCATGCAGTTAGGCAAGGTGTATCCCTGTATTTAACTATTATTCAAGCAACATAATGGTTAATGTTTATTTATCCGGGTAACTAGACCTAGTTATGAAGTTACTTACCTTTGAACTAGGCGGTATCACTAGGGTGGGAGCGTACACTGGTAAGGGTATTGTAGATTTGCCTAAAGCCTACACGACTATTTATGAGACTGAATCAGCCCCCGACTTCCTCTACTCCATGAGAAGACTTATTGAGAATGGTGAACCAGCATTAAGCATTGTTAGTGACTTAGTTAATAAAGCCCTTAAGTCGAGTAGAGGAGACTTATTAGTTAACCCATCCTTAATCAATTGGCTTCCTCCAGTAACCGACCCTGAGAAGATACTGTGCGTCGCTGTTAACTATAAGGCTCACGGCGAGGAGAGTAGCACTAAACCCCCTGAAAGGCCTTACTTCTTCCCGAAGTTCCGTAATGCCTTAATAGGTAATGGGCAACCTATAGTTAAGCCTAAGGCTTCTAATAAGGTGGATTGGGAAGTTGAACTTGGGGTTGTAATAGGTAGGAGGGGTAAGTATATTGATGCTAGGGACGCCTTCAACCACGTCTTCGGTTACGTGGTGACTAATGATATCTCAATGAGGGATTGGCAATTCCCCTCAATGGATCAATATGGTATGGACTGGATACACGGTAAGTCCATGGATGGGGCAATGCCTGTGGGTCCTTACATTGTAACTAAGGATGAGGTTAATGATCCTCATAACCTTAGGTTAACACTTAAGGTTAATGGATCAGTGGAGCAGGATGGTAATACTAGGGACTTAATATTTAAGGTTCATGAATTAATACATTGGGCTTCCCAGGGAATAACCCTCAAGCCAGGTGACTACATTTCAACTGGTACACCATCAGGTGTTGGTTTCCCTAAGGGTAAGTTCCTTAAGCATGGTGACTTAGTTGAAGCCGAGGTTGAGGGTATAGGTGTTTTAAGAAACCCCGTAATTAATGAGGAGTAACCCCAGTGTAAGGTGATGGTTCACCACGTCTCCAGGATAGTGCTGCCTTAAGTAGGGCTGTGAACAATGGATGCGGCCTAGTTAACCTACTTCTGAACTCAGGGTGGAATTGAGTGGCTACGAAGAAGTAGTGATTATGTAGTTCAATAGCCTCCACTCTAGGTACATCAACCCTCATGGCTGAGAAAACTAGGCCGGCTTCCTGAAGTTGCTTAAAGTATGATGGATTCACCTCATACCTATGCCTATGCCTTTCCCTAATCCTTAATGAACCATATATACCATGAAGAATACTGCCCTCCGCAATACTTATCTCCCTATCACCAAGTATCATTGTTCCTCCAAGTTTATTAATATTCTTCTCCTCGGGGGTTATGTCTATTACAGGATGCGTTGTATTTGGGTTAACCTCAGTAGTGTGGGCATCCTTAAGGCCTAGGACATCCCTTGCGTATTCAACAATTGAAAGCTGCATACCATAGCATATGCCTAATAGTGGTATGTTATTCTCCCTAGCGTACCTAATAGCCATGATCTTACCTTCAACTCCCCTTGCTCCAAAGCCAGGTAGTATTACGTATGCGTCAGTATCCATGTTGGGTAATAAGTCAGGCTCCTTCTCCAGGTCCTCTGAATCACACCAAATAATCCTTGGCTTAACCCTAAGCCAAGCTGCCGCATGCTTAATAGCCTCCACTATGCTTATGTAGGCATCCCTTAATCTAACGTACTTACCACACAGTGTTACCTTAACTTCATCAGTGGCGTTAATCATTGAGTTCACTAACTTAATCCACTCATCCCACTTGGGTTCACTTACCTTAACCTTAAGTAGCCCAGTCAACATATCACCTAGCCCCTGTTCATCAAGGATTAACGGCACCCTGTATATAGTGTCGACGTTGAAGGAATTGAAGATGAGGTTTTGAGGAACATTAGTGAATAAGGATACCTTAGCCTTAACGTCGCTTGTTATAGGTTTAGTGGATCTAATTATTATCACATCAGGCTGTATGCCAACCCTCCTAAGCTCCATGACGCTATGCTGCAGTGGCTTAGTCTTGAATTCATCAGTAACATCAAGAATGGGCACTGGGGCCACATGAACGAATACCACGTTACCGTTCTCCTCAAGCCTCATTTGCCTAGCGGCCTCAAGGAATGGTAAACTCTCGTAATCACCCACAGTTCCCCCTATCTCAATAACTACCGCATCCCAACCTTCCTTAGCAATTGCCCTGATCCTGGCCTTAATCTCATTAGTTACGTGGGGTATTAATTGAACCGTCTGACCAAGGTACACGCCCCTTCGTTCACCATCAATTACACTTAAGTATACTTGACCAGACGTTATGTTATGGCTCTTCGATAATTCAACATCAAGGAACCTCTCATAGTGACCTAGGTCCAGGTCGGTTTCACCACCGTCCGCTGTAACGTAGACTTCACCATGCTGGTAAGGGTTCATTGTACCGGCATCTACGTTTAAGTAAGGATCCACCTTAATTGCCGTTACTGAAAGTCCCCGAGCCTGGAGGATCTTAGCTATGGATGCTGTGGCTATGCCCTTACCTACGCTGCTCATTACACCGCCTGTAATGAAAATGAAAGCAGTCATGAAGCTTAATTAAGGCACCTCTTATAAACCTAACGGCTTAATGATCAGGTATCTACGGTTTAAGTTCACGATACCCTTTTTAATACTCCTGACCCTAAATAATTAGTGCAGCCGCCATACAATTACCCTTACCAACAGCCCCCTAGGCATAGGGGAAGTGGCTTAGCGTTAGCGTTAATTGCGATTGGGTTAACCTTAATGATAATAGCGGTAGTGTTGGCCTACATGGAGTATATTAATGCAGCACCCTTAGCAAGGTACCTTGGTTCAGGCCCAAGCATTAACGGTGTCCTTAACTTAATAGGCTATGTAACCTATAAGTCAGTCTTCATAGTGATAATAGCGTGGGTTGGCTCAATGATAATGGCTAGGGGTGTTCAAACCTATGTTGGGCAAAGTCGTTGAGGCGTTCATAATCCTTATACTGGCTATTGAGGTGTTAACAGTGGTTCTCTCAATGATGGTTATAGTGAAGAACCTAACTTTAACGGTTTCCCAAGCGGGTAATACATACAGTACTAAGATATGCCTAAGCAATAAAACACCCTTAAAAGTGACATTAATCGCAGGCCCCAGCGGTACTTCAATTAAACCGGGACAGTATGGGTGCCTTATAGTTAATTCCACTCAATTACTAAGTAATATAACACTTGGTGTTGGGTTATTCAACATGACTCTTGGTGTTGAGTATGCCAGGTAAGGTTAGTTCAGTTTTACTGAACATTATCGTTGATGTACTAATGCTTCTTATTTTATACGGCTTACTAAGTCTGCTTGGTTACTCAATATCATTAATTGGACTACTGCTGGTTATAGTAGCCATAGCCGCCGCTGGAGTTAGGTCGATAGTGAAGGGTACTGAGCACTCAATATTCGCAATTGTGGCGTCACTAGTAGAGGGCTTAGCATTACTCTCCCTTTTCACAATGGGCACTAGGCCTGCTTCAGTAGGTGGAATGGTTACTGTGTCTTCATCATTAATGCTCGACTACATGCTTGCCTTGTCAATAATCCTATACCTAGTCTACACGATGATTGATGACACCCTTTCCACTGATTAATCCCTATTACCCAGCCGCCTAATCCATTGAGCAGTTAGGTTACTCATGTTAGGCATATCCATGGGGCTTAGTACGCTTAACTTTAAGGAAGCCACATAATTAGCCAGCATGCATGCACCATAATTACTAAGTCCCTTCAACACCCCAGCAATGTAGGCCGCATCAAACGCATCACCAGCCCCAATTGTTGTTAACGCATGTTTCACTTCACGCGTGGGGCAGCGCCTGGACTTACCGTTACTAATCAGTAAAGCTCCCCTACTGCCTAACTTAATTATGAAGTGCCCCCCACTCATCCTCATTACCTTAACAGTATCCTTAAGGCTTAATCCATAGAGTGCCTTAGCCTCCTTACCATTAAGCAGAAGTATCCCTGACGTTTTAAGGAACGTTACTAATTCCCTAATGTATCCGGCAGCAGGACCTGGATCCAGGAACACGATTATCCCATTATCAATACTGGCCTTAATTATCCTAGTTATCGTTTCCTTAACGCTATTAGAGTACGCAGCATTGAAGCCACTTACGAATATTGCCTTAGAGGACTTGATTACCTGCTCATCAATATCACTAGGTGTTAAGTAGGCCCCAGCACCCACATAGCCTAGGAAGGCGTGCCTACCCTGTTCATCAATTATATTATTTGAGACTGTCGTGTAGGAGCTGCTCATGCGCTTAAGGAAACCTGTGTAGACACCTGCCTTCTCAAGCATGCTAATTAGGAGGGTTGAGAATGGGTCATCACCAAGCTTATCAACGACGGCCACCTTTAAGCCAAGCTTGCTGGCTATAATAGCAGCATTACATGCACCACCCGGTGACAGTACTGGTTCATTGGTTACCACTAAGTCATAGGCCCTTATGGGGAGTTTCTTAACCCTATAGTATACGTCTAGGACGCAGTCCGAAACGACTAGTAGGTCGAACATTCATGCTACACCCCAAGCCCTTACGCTAATGCCTTTTCCAGTCTCTACGCCAATAATGTACCAGACTATGCTTGTAACTGCCCCAACCCCTAGTATTGCTGAGTTAACTAGTAGGTAGAGTTCCATTGGTATGTAGGCTGAGGCAAATAGTACTGGGATTGAGCCGCCTAGTGAAATAACCCTAACTAAGGCAGTGTAGGTTCCCCTCCTAATTACCTTCCAGTATTCTGACTTAAGAGTGTCTTCAGTTAAAAAGTACGCATTGATTAGTATTGAGAATGCTGTGAATAAGCCCCAGAATAAGCCTAGGTTACGCATCCAAGTGTGGATTGTTAAAGCTAGGATTAGGGTTATTAATGTTGATCCTATTGATGAGGCAACCAACATCAACTTCCTACTTACTGAATCCGCAAGCAAACCTATGATTACCCCTGACGTTAAGGCAACTACGGAGAATACTAGGATTAACCAATTGGTTAGGCTTGGTAGGAAGTAAGGCCCAAGGGTTAACGCTAGTAAACTGAACCCAGCGGTATAGGCCCATCCAATTAACCCACCTACCATTACCCTTAACCATGTTGGAGGCAGCTTAATTCTCGCAGCAGTCTTGTAGAGTGGATTATTAGAAACCACATTAGATTCATTCACATTATTATTAACTTTACTGGTTGCCTCCAACCACAGTGCAGATTCAGGAAGCATTTGCCTAAGCATGTAGACTAGAGGCACTATAACCATTAATGTTGCCCCTAATGCAAACCTCTGCATTATTGGACTAACATTAAGTAGCGTAAGCATAGCAGCTAATGCACCACCTAAATTAGTAAAGTTGAGTATAATGAAAACTAGCTTACTCCTGTGCCTACTTGGGAAGTACTCGTGAGCTGCCGTCATAACTGTATTATACTCACCACCAGTAGCTACTAGTAGTAGGCTTAGGAAAGTAAGCAGCATTACGTATCCTTGGCTAATAATTAATCCAGCAGCCCCAACGGCATACATTAAGAGAGTTAAGTAAAGCGTTCTTCTTCTACCAAGTGCATCTGAGAGGGGGCCAGTTACGATGCCTCCAATCATTAGCCATAGTGGTGGCCAAACCGCCAATAGTGCCGTTAAGTACCTTGGCGTTGTCACCCAGCCAGTAGCTAGATATGAGATTGAGTATACGTAAGCCTCAATTGTTGTGCTTAGGCTAAATACTATGAATGCAATTGTATGCGTTTTATCCCAATGATCCTCAAAAACTAAGGACATGGAGACTAGGATAATTATCCTATTTTTAAATATTAACACATAAATTCAATATAACTCATAAAATCCATAACCCTTAGGCCAAACACACTTAGATTAATTTCAAGGAACTACCTAACAGGCTTCTGCTTCTTACCCAGTAGTATGGCCTTAAGGCTAACTCCATTAACCTTAGTTACCTTAAACCTCACACCAGGTAAGTCACCATATGCCCTACCCTCAGGTCCTCCTATTCTCTCAATTATGACCTCATCATGCTCATTAATTAGATTCAGACCCCCATCCCAGGGTACAAACGCTGTAACAACCTTGCCATTCTTAGTAAGTTGGACCCTGACACAATTACCAGTTACTAGTCCATTCGCAATGAAGTTATGGTATGGGCTTTCTGTCGTTACATCCCAGAGCTTATCGTTCCACTCAACAGGCCTTATCTCCGTAACCATATCCCAAACAAGCCCTGAACCCTCTAATCCTAGGGTATTCTCAACAACCCACTTATTGAATGGAGGTATTCTAACAGTCCTACCTACGTAATTAGTATTCTTAATGCCCCTCAGCCACTTATAAACCGTGGCCTTATTAACCCTGTACTGGCTCGTAATGGTCTTAACTATGCTGAGCTTATCATAACCTTCACTCGCCAGTTTCCTTGCTAATTCATAGGCCTCAGAATAGTGCTGCCAAATCATGGTCTTCCTACGCAAATACTCATACGCTAATAAAGCCAATGAATCACGTTCCTTATTATATGCATAGCCTATCCTTCCGAAAAATCTTAATAAGTTCTCAGTCTTACTAAGTATCGTAATTCTTAATCTAGTAGTCCTAATACCATCCTTCCTAATAACACCATCGCTAACCATCACTGGTGTTGTTTCCACACCAAATTCACTAAGCAATGCTTTAATGTCGTTTAGGAAAGCTACCCCGTTATCCACTAGGCTTTCTGCCTTATGCACCACCAATGATAATGGCTGGAAAGTTCTACCGTTTTTCTCGACCCGTGGTTTCTCTAACTCACTACCGAAGTACGCTGCTAGAAATTCTGCCTTAACATCCAATGGCGCCTCCATTATCCATTTAGGAACTCTGTACATTTGCAACGCCTTATCACCAACAGGAACACCCAGTGCCTTAAGAAGTACGAAAAGCGCTATTGAATTAGCAGAGGCAACGTACGATTTACCACTAATTACCTGTACTAAACCATTACCCCAGGTAACGGTGCTCTCACGCTCATACTCCTTTATTACAGATGCCTTGAACCCTAGTTCACTCACATCACTTATAATATCCTCAAGATCACTAGGATTCCCACTGAATGCTATCTTACCCCCATAGCCGTTACCACCCCTGGCATAACTTAGTGAACCATCACCAAACAAGTGTCCGACTAATCGTGCAATTCTATAAATATTCCTATTGTTATACTTAAGTGGTATTAACCCAAGGCCCTTGAGCTCATCAATAATCCTATCAATCTTAGAATTAGGTGGGGCTTCCCTCCTGATATCATCCTCCGTCAATATGATCCTATCATCGTTAAGAGCGTATGCCTCAATGGATTCCCTTGGGTATACTGACACGTAATCACCGGGCTTAACTTCCTTAAGCGGCAGAATTCCCTTACCCGTGTATATTGGGTGATCCCCACTTGCTATTATTCTCCTGCCATAGAGAGTCCTTAATTCATAAACACCATCCTCCTTAAACTCCTCAGGCTCTATATAGAAAAAATCAACGAGGTTCGTCGGCTTAATTACCTTAAAATCCTTATTAAAATGAACTATTGATACATCACGCCATTTATCAGTAAGGTTTATTATCTTAATGGCTACCCTTGGCGTTAGATTAATGAGTGTATCCGGCGTTACGCACTTCCTAACTGCTGCGTTTGGTTTCCTGGCCTCAACACCTACCTTCTCTAGAACTATGCCTCTTGCCATTGGGGCTCCTTCCAATGGATCATACTTCTTAACGAACCCTAATGCCCTCTTCTTATACTGAATATCACTCCACTTAAACTTCTGCCTCCTTCTCCTAAGTTTCCTGGCAGCATATAGTCCTAATGGGCTCTTTTTACCGCTCACAATGTGCCCCCTGGGCTAGCCTTAATAAGCGTTATGGTATCTTGACGTTGTCAATGTCAAAATACCTCTTAGCCAGTAAGGCTGCTCTTTTAAGATTCCTATGGTACTTACCTAACGCTATGCCCTTCTCCCCCTCCTCAACCCTAATTACTGCTACCTTCCCATTATTAGGAAGCTTATTGATGCTTATATTTATCACCTTAGCTGGGTAGAGGGCATTCCTTAGTAATTCCTCAGGATCATCACCGTATTCAACAATCTCAACATCTTTACCAAGTAGATTCCTAAGCTTCTTAACATTTATGCCTCCCTTGCCAACAGCCAATGGTGCAAAGTTCTTATCAACAATGAAGATGATCCTATTGAACTCAGGATCATATATAGCGTCCCTTGGTGTTATTCCAGTAACGCTTTCAAATAGCGCCGCGTACCTTAACTCATCGTCAGTTAGTATGATTCGACCCCTACTCTTAGACATTACCACCACCAGCAAGGGACATTATACTACTCTCCCCTGGGTCAATAATTGCCACAACAGCTATCTTATGGCTTCTCCTTAATGCACCACCCAGTTCCCAACTTGTCCCAGCGTAGGTGAATATTGGCACTTGAGATAACTTAGCGTACCTTTCAACATCCTGCTTAATGCTTGGTGGTACATTGGCAGCCATTATAACTAACTTAGCGTCACCATTGAGTATTGCCTTTATTGATTGCTTAACGCCCATCGTCAACCTACCTGTATTAGCTACAACTTGCAGTTCCCTTGATATATCTATCATCTAACTCCATCATCCCTTAGTCTTTTATAAATCTTTCGCCAGGAACCTAGCCCTAGGTTAATCATGCGGTTACAATATTGGTACTTTTTATTGAGGATTAGGGTAATGGGGTCAGTGTTAAGGGGGGATAGTGCATTATTACTGCTTTAAACCCATCTAGGTAAGGGTACTACCTATCCCATGACCAATAACACCACAAGCAAAGGAAACCACCCAAATAAAGGTAGGGAGTCAGTAAGCTTAAGAGGTGTTAATACCTAGGTAGAGATATGCGCTAGGCGGTGTTTAACTAACTATACCCTTAGCTGCGTTTATTTCCCTAAGGTACTTATTCATGTAGAGTAGTCTCTCTATAACCTCACCTTCAGGTTCAAGTTCATAAAACACTTGGGTTTCGAAGATCTTAACTTCACTACACCCTCTACTACAGATAAGTGATATTAACTCATCCATGGATGGGGACCTACCTTTCTCTTCATGGAACTTAGCCACAGTCTCAATTATCTTATGAGCCAAGTAAGCTTCAATACTGCCGTCTGGCCTCTTAACCAGTAAACCATGGTAACCAGGTATGAGTATGCTGGCTAAGTTATCCATGTTTACTTGCCTAGGTTGATTATTAACAATTACCTCAATAATTATCCTCTTAACCTCACTTAACGATAGTGGGCTATACTTTGGGGAATTGAAGGCAGCATACCTAGCTATCATAATGACATCATCGTAAAGGTTCCTAATAGGGTATGGTGATCCAACATCCCCCCTAAGCTCCCTATACCTAAACCCATTACTAACCTTAATCTTCTCTACAGATACCCACACACCAAGGCTCATTGACTTAAGGTGATTTGCAGCAATAGGCATCTTCTCAATATTCCTTAGCTTACTCTCTATTGCGTACCGAGCCAGCCTAACCAGCAATGTGCCATCAGTTAATGTTAATGGTTTAAATAAATCCATCAATAGCCACTACGCATTCCTAGGTTTAAAGCATAATCCAATGATTAACCAGTAATATGATAATATTACACTTCATACGTGTAGTAAAACGACACAGACTAAAGAGAACTCCTGCCTCATTGAGGTGAGACTTCTAATCTTTTTAATTACCTTTAAATGCACTGTAGTCATCCCCTTAACTCATTGATGTTAGTCTTTTCCCTCTTAATACCCTAGCGTATTAAAAACATCAGGCAATCAAGGCAAGCTACGCTACAGGTAGTTAGTGATGAATTTAAAAAGCGCCTTCAGTTAGTAAGTAGGCATGCCTAGTGTGCCGCAGACTGTTGAGCTGGGGCTAAGGATTGTTAACTTAAGTGAGGAGAAGGGAGTGCCTGTGAGATTACTTGGTGGTGTAGCAGTCTACATACTTGCCTCCGCAGTGTACCCTAAGGTACCTTCATTATCAAGGACCCCGAAGGATATAGACTTGGTAGCGCATGCTAAGGATTCAAGCAGATTAACTTCATTAATGGAGAATATGGGTATTGAGGCTGATAAACGCTTCAACGCGCTTCACGGCTACGAGAGATTAATGTTTAGGGAGCCAAGTAGTGGTACCCGGATTGATGTATTCCTTGATGTGTTTAGGGAGAGCCACGTCATAAACCTGAAGGATAGATTAGAGGTCTTTAAACCTACAATACCACCAAGTGACTTACTCTTAACAAAACTTCAAATATGGAGTATTAGTGAGAGGGACATTAAGGACATAATCGCTCTCCTACTTAAATTCAAGGTAGGTAGCAGTGATTCAGTAAGTGAACTAGATGCTAATAGGTTGATTAGCTTAACCTCAAATGACTGGGGATTGTACAAGACTGTTATAGTTAACTTAAGTAGGGTTACTGACTATGTTAAGGGTCATGGGGAATTAGCCGAAATTAGTGGTGAAGTAATCGGTAAGATTAATGATATTCGCCTTAAAGTTGAGAAGGCGCCTAAGTCAATAAAGTGGAGGCTTAGATCCCTCATCGGTGAGAGGGTTAAGTGGTATGAGGAACCTGAGGAGGTTAGTTAATTTAAAGAACCTAAGCAGCTAAAATATTATAGGTAATGGTTTAGGGTGAAATAAAACCTTAAGCTAATATCATGGGATTGTAGGAGTTAAGGTGCTATTACTGAAATGGTTTAACCTGGTAATCTTTATAAACCAGTACTGCATAATGATTTTATGAGTAGTGGTGAAACTGGTAGTTCCGGTAGTGAGGAGGAGAAGAAGCAGGTTACCATTAAGGGTGTTGATAAGGAGCTTTACGATAAGGCACTTCAAATGTCTAGGGAAATGGGTATAACTGTTGGTGAATTAGTTAATAAATCATTGAGGGCATTCATATCGCTAGCCGATGTAACGAATAAGGCTGTTACATCAATGGCGCAGGCTCTGTCTGAATCAAGTAAGGCATTCATAGAGGGTGCTAAGGGTGTTAGGGTTATATCTAATGTTGATGAATTAACCGTTACTAAGGAGGACCTTGAAAGCCTTGATTCACAAGTCACCTTCAGGGGTATTAAACGATTAATCTTCAATAGTGACGTTAATTGGGAATTATTCGACAGCAAGGTTAGTTCAATAGTAATGTGTGATGAGGTTGTGTTACCTAAATCCATACCTAAACTTAAAGCTGTTGAGAAAATGAGGTTTGTTAAGAGGATAACGGTAATGCAGCAGTCTAGTTAAGTAGCTTATTTGAGTTAGCAATTTTAAACAATGTTTTATTAAAGCCAATGCCTATTCCTAGGGCATGGAGACCCTTCAGTTGAGCCCATTAAATGAACTTGTACCAGCAGGAATACCGTATGGCTACCTCATGTTGATTAGAGGTGACTTAGGCATGGGTAAGACCCTTATGGTTAAGCGTATTGCAAGGGAAATTCTCTCAAAGTACCCTGTATTATATATTACGTTTGATGATGACCCTAATTCGGTAAAGGATGGGCTAAGCGACTACGCGTCTAGGTTATTCATAATAGATGGATTCAACCTAGGTGAGGCCACAAGTAGGTCAACACCTAATGTTGTGGGTAGTATAACGGAATTAGACCCGAGACAGTTGATTAATGGGATAATTAGTAATTTGCCTCAAACTAAGGCAAGAGGAGTAATAGTGGATTCAGTGAATGACATGCTTATGAACATTGACCCAAGGAGCCTCCTCTTCCTCTTAAAGGAAGTGAAGATGATTACTAGGCGGTATAATACAGTGAGCGTTATGGTCGCCCACACGACTACTGAGGACTTAAGTGGAATGATTGATAACATGGAGTATGTGTTCGATGGAATAATTGAAATTGAACTTGACCCAAACTTAGCTCAATTAGGTGTGCCGGTTAGGAGACTTAGGGTTAAGAGACTTAAAGGCACAGCCCATTCAATAGACTGGTTCTACTTCACAATATCTAAGGGGGATATAGTACCAGTTAACATAGAAGACATTAAGAAAGCCTTAGGCGCCACCCTTAGTATGCAGGGTGAGAGGTAAGGGAACTAAACCAGGAGGTTTAAGGCTTATTATTTTACATATATAAATATGCAGTAGTAGTGAAACTAATAAACTATCAAACAGTAAGTGTTGTTCCTTAGCTAAAAAGTCCACTAATGATAAATACTTTGTATTGCCTATTTTGAATACGTTAATAGGCGAAATAAATAAATACCCTAGCTTGTCAAATATTTTATGAGTGGCTCTGGTGAAGATCGAACAAGGAAGTGGTACGATACGTCAATTAAGGTGGCGAAAGATTATGGTGGCAAAATCTCGGTGATGCCTAAGGTTCCTGTTAAGAGTCTAAGGGACTTCTCAATATACTATACCCCTGGGGTTGCTGGTGTGTCACTTGAAATCGCCAAGAACCCTGACCTCTCCTTTGAATTAACGTGGCGTTGGAATGCAATAGCCGTATTAACTGATGGAACTAGGGTACTGGGTTTAGGTAACGTTGGACCTGAGGCGGCGTTACCAGTAATGGAGGGTAAGGCCCTCATATTTAAGTACCTAGGCGGCGTGGATGCTGTTCCACTCCCAATTAGGGTTAAGTCTAAGGAAGAGTTTGTGGCTGTAGCTAAGGCGATTGAGCCTTCCTTCGGTGGGATAAACCTGGAGGATATTGAATCACCCAAGTGCTTCTACCTACTGGACACCTTAAGGAAGGAACTTAACATACCTGTGTGGCATGATGACCAACAGGGGACTGCCGGTGCAATTTTAGCTGGCTTATATAATGCCCTTAAGGTAGTTGATAAGAACATTAACGATATTAAAGTAGTTTTATTCGGAGCAGGCGCATCAAATGTAGCCGCAGCAAGGATCCTTCATGCCGCTGGCGTGAGTTACGGGAACATGATCCTCATAGATAGTAAGGGTCCACTGCACGCTGAGAGGGAGGATATGGATAAACTGATGCTTAATAATCCATGGAAGTATGACTTAGCCCTTAAGACTAATAAGGAGAGAAGCAAGACTATTGAGGATGCAATGAAGAACGCTGACGTATTGATTTCTGCATCAACACCAGGGCCGAATGTTATTAAGAAGGATTGGATAAGGGCAATGAATAAGGATGCCATAGTTTTCGCCTTAGCTAATCCAATTCCTGAAATATGGCCATGGGAGGCTAAGGAGGCTGGAGCCAGGGTTGTAGCCACTGGTAGGAGCGACTTCCCTAATCAAATAAACAATAGCCTGATCTTCCCGTCAGTGTTCAGGGGTGCGTTAGACGTTAGGGCTAGGGGAATCTCCGATGAGGTAATAGTGGCAGTAGCCAGGGAGATTGCTAAGTATGCTGAAGAGAGGGGGATAACGGAGGATTACATTATACCAACCATGGAGGAGTGGGAGGTTTACCCAAGGGCGGCAGCGGCTGCGGCTGTGGAGATTGTTAATGAAGGATTAGCTAGGGTTAACACGACTTACAATGAGGAATTGGAGAGGGCTAGGAACATAATATCTAAGTCAAGGGCATCAATGGAGAAGCTCATGAAGGAGGGACTTATAAGGGAGCTTCCAGCAGAGTTAATAAGGTGAACGTAATGGTTAAGGTTAGGAAGGCGGGGGAAAGGGACTTAGAAAACGTGGTTGAACTAGTGGTTAGGTTAAAGAGACTCAACAGTGAATTTGATCCACTACTTAAGGTTAGGGATGACATTTACGTCCAGGTTAAGAATTGGTTAAACGGTTACTTAAATAATAAGGGTAAGCTACTGCTGGTGGCTGAGTCTGACGACGGCAGGATAATTGGGGCCCTAGTGTCTGAGGTTAGGGAGAGGTTATTTTATGAACCACGCATGGAGGGTGTAATAATGGACTTCTACATCATGCCTGAGTTCAGGAGGAAAGGCATTGGGAAAATGATGATGGATGAGGCCATTAAAATGCTTAGGGAAATGGGCGCCCACGTAATATCAGCGGAATTCCCAGCTCAGAACCAAATATCAGTAGCCTTCTATAGGAAGTACGGCTTCAGGCCAATGATGAACGTCTACGTTAAGGAAACCTAGGAGACTAGGAAAACCTTAATTGCCACCAGTTCCTTATTGAAAATGAACAAGTCCTGCCCCTCCATGCTTAAAACCCTTAAACCACTGGTAAATGCACCTAGAGGCGTTTCCTTGATTCTGCTTAGGCAATCCTGCAGGTATGATGATAATTCCTTCAGCTTACTGGAATCGTTAACCTCAACGTAAGCCACCCACGTGAACTGTAATCCATTATCAATGACGATAACCCTCTCGGTGGCATTTCTAAGCAAGCATTCTAGGGTGCTCCTAAAGCTAGCTTGAGTGGGCGCAGTTGCTTGATTAAGGCACTTATCTAGCTGGCATTCCCCCATGATTAGCTACTCATTAGCATATTTATAATTATTACGAATTAATTCTCATTAGTCGGCGCTTATTAAGTATAATTCACCATCGCTGGCGGTAATCCTCCTAACCTTACCCATAGTGTAAGCTAATGCAACTAAGGCGCAGACTGCAGCATCATAGGCGTCCTTACCACCATTAATCACTAGTTTCCTAACTCCCAACCTACTGGATAATTGCGTTAAGTCAGTGTTAAGCCAGTGAAGCACACTCCATGGGTGAGTTTCAATGACCCTAATGTTCAATTCCTCAAGCCTACCCTTAATTCGAAGAGCCCTTTCACCTAACTTAATCATCCATCTCCAGTTAGCAGGCATAACCTTAAGCCCCATCTTAAACATGAGCCTATCAACATCCCTAAACTTACCTACCCCACTAAGGGGTGCATCAATAGCCACCACTAATGAACCCCTTAGGCTATTGATTATTTCATCATCACTCTTAACCAGCGTACTGACCAGTACCCCATCGTTAACTTCCGCTACACCACTCATCCTCTTCACTGATAAGTCAACACCACCAAACTTCACTGCTTCTGCTGGCTCTGGCACTGCTTAACTAATTCATCATACTTCTTTTTAATCTCCTCGAACTCAGCCTGCTGCCTCTTCAAATGCTCAGCCTCCTCATCAAGCTTCTCCTTAAGCTCCACAAGCATACTCTCCCTAACCACTAGGGTTCTCTGATAATTAATCAACTCCCTCTCCCTCTCAAGTAGCTTCCTCTCCCATTCAGCTAGCCTCCTCTCCTCTTCAGTTAACCTAGTTACTAGGGGCTCCAGCTTACCCTCAAGTTCCCTCCTCCTATTATCAAGCTCATTCTTAACAGCCTCAAGCTCCTTCTCCCTCCTGTTTAACTCATCCCTATAACTATTCAACTTAGCCTCAAGCTCACCAAGCTCCCTAGCCTTCCTCTCCCATTCTGCAGCCAACTTATTGATCTGCTCTTCCCTAGCCTTGATCTGACTCTCCCTATTGGCTAATTCCTGGAGCTTAGCCTTAATCTCCTCCTCCTTCTTCTCAAGTTCCTTAAGCCTCTCGGAGTTAGCCTCAATCCTAGCGGCCTCAAGCTGAAGCCTAGCCTCAAGGTTCTTTAGGTTAATCTCCTGCTCCCTAAGCTTAGCCTCCCTTTCCTGAATGTCCTTAAGGGCCTTCTCATAGTTGGTGAGCCTACTTGCTAAATCATTTATAATACTGCTCATGTTGTTGGACAAGTTTGATAAATCACCCATTAGTTTTGAAGCAGCCTCAACCTTACGCTTCTCCTCCTCTAGGGAGGCCTCAATTCTATTTAACTCCTCCTCCCTTCTTTTAAGGCTCTCCTCCCTAACCTTAAGTTCACTTTCCTTATTAGCTAATTCAATTATCCTACCCTCAAGTTCCCTCTGCCTACTAATAGCCTCATCACTAGCCGCCTGAAGTCTAGTTGCAACCTGCTCAATCTTAGAGAATTGGTCAAGGAGTTGACTTGACTTCTGGGATACGTCATTTAGCTTACCATCTATTACACTCATCATGTTTAAGCCACCCTCAAGACCCTTATTCAATTCATTAATCCTAACCGTTAATCCATTAGCCGCATCCTCCATAACCTTACTCAACTGCTCAACCCTACCCAATAATGCTGAGAGGGCGTTGAGGTAACTGTCAGTGGCCTGGGAAAACCTCTGATATAGTTCACTTATGTCACTTATCCTCTTGTCCTGAACGGAGACAACATCCCTAATAATACTGCTTAAGTCCTGGACAACCTTACTAAGCCTACTTACCTCACCCCCAATGCCCTGAAGCATGCTCCTAACGTTACCAATATCATTCATTAATGCCTGCTGCTGCTTATTAAGATTATCCACGGTTAAGGCAATCTGCTCAATCCTCTGCACAACACTACTCTGCTGTTCCTTTCTACCACCAAATAGTGACATACTTTATAAGTCCTGTTAATTATTTTAAACTTATCGCGTAATTAGATTGCCCTATCCCCATCCTGAAGGGTCAAGGCCCCAAGCCATTAACCCTCAAGGCGGAGAATCAGAGTTACAGGGGTGAAGCAGAAAGTGCCCTACATCATCTAAGGTTCCTCATTACGTTTCTCAAAGTGTTAATTTAATCGTAATTAGGAGCATCCACCTTGGCGGGCCCGGCGGGATTCGAACCCACGCCCTACGGGTTTCTCCAGTTGCCTTAAGAGCCCGCCGCTCTGGCCAGGCTGAGCTACGGGCCCTTCATCTACCATTAGTGGTGGGTTTATAAGGTTTTACCTTAAGCTTAACATACTAAAGGTTAAAAACCCAACGCAAAGTCACTTGCCTGTGAGGCTAATTGTTGTTGCCGTTCCTGGTGCTGGTAAGTCTACTATACTTGGGATTGTTAAGGGTAAATTACCTGATGTAACCGTGGTCAACTACGGTGACTACATGTTCGACGTTGCTAAGAGACGCTATGGGATAACGCATAGGGATGAGATGAGGAGGAAGCTTCCCCTTGGTGAGTATAGGAGGGTTCAGGAAATAGCCGCTGAGGAAATCGCTAAGCTACCTGGTGATGTCCTAATTGATACTCATGCAGCAATCAGGATGAGCGGGGGTTTTTACCCTGGCTTACCCAGTAGGATTGTTGAAAGGCTAATGCCAGATGCAATAATAGTACTTGAGTTCAACCCAATGGACATTATTCAGAGGAGGATGAAGGATGAGACCCTTAGGATGAGGGAAAAGGAAACCCCGCAGGAGATTGAGCTGCATCAATTGGCCAATAGGCACTACGCCTTCGCAGCTGCTAATGAGGCGGAGTGCCCAGTCTACATACTTGATTTCCACAATAAGGTTCAGGAAAAGCCGTTTCAACACGCTGAGGAGGCTGCAGAATTCATAGTTAACTTATTAATTAAGAATAGGCAAAGCAACTTAAGTATGCTGTAGCCTTAGCCAGGTGTTGAATCATAAATGATACACTAATAAAACACCAGTAAGGTTAACTTAACGTGCCGATTAACGAAAGGAAGCTAGCTATAGTTTCAGGTATAGTGCTTGGTGAGGATTCTGAAACTGGGATTAACGTTAGGTTAAGTGAACTAAGGCAAGTACTGTCCAGAAGGATCAATAACCCAGATGCAGTCATAGGGAAGCTTACGGAGGAGGGGGTGTTTAAAATGGAGAAGGTTGGGGGTGGTTTCAGGGTTATTATACAATACACGCCCGAGGTGAAGGGTATATATGGTAGCGTCGTTGAGTCAATCATCACCTTCGATGATTTTATTAAGGAATTGAACAATGCCATAATGAAGCATGCCAACCCAGCAACAGGCTATGCTGACCTTGGTGTTGTTATGAAGTACGTGTGCAGTAGGCTGGGTATAGGGGAATTGAATTTCGATCAATTATTCCTTAAGGCAATTAGAATTAATGGAAGAAAGTACGTACTGAGTTATGGTGGTTCACATAGGGTTAAGGTTGGTTCAGGGTACTATGGTTTAGTTAAGGTGATACCATGATGCAGAGTAGGCTATTAGCAACACCTGAGAGAGCTAATGTACTACTTGGGCCCTCCTGGAGGGCTGTGAAGGATAAGATAATGAACATGATTAATGATTACCAATTAATGGCATTAATAGGCAGGGCTGGGTCAGGTAAGACACATATGGTCCTGAACATATGCAGTGAACTTAGGAGGGAATGGTTATGCATGTACCTTGATGCCGCTCAATTAACCGATAAGAAGCTTGGTCAATTATTAAGCGTGGCTGTTAGGAATAACGAGGACTTCATTAAGGGTATCGTAAGGTTAGCGAAATCAAAGAGACTTAACAACACGTTATCCAGGTTCATTAAACTAAGCATTAGTGAACTTGAAGCCGCATCCCTCAATTACCCAGTGGACTTCCTAACAATGCTTCATGACTTAACCCTAGCCGTAGGTTTAAAGGGCTTAGTGCTGGCGATTGATGAGGGGGCCTTAAGCCAAGATGACCAGTCAATAGGGAGTTACATAACTGCCATACACACGTTAAGGAATATAATGCCCAGGTTAAGTGGCTTAAGGGTTATCTTAACAATGCTTCCCGATGTTGTTGACTACATTGCTAAAAACGATCCACCACTCTTCGAGATACTAAACATGGGTGTGGTTAATATGCCCGACTACTTAACTGAGGATGATTTAATAGAAATAGCAGACGTATATGACTTAAACGGTGAGTTACTTGGATTAATTAAGGCAAGTAACCTATCAATGAGGCAGGTCATATGTGTGGCTGAGTTGAAGGAACCACAGAGGTGTGGACTTCAGAGTGAGGTTGAGGTAACCATATCCTAATACTTTAAGTTAATTATAGGGAAGTATTTTACCTAATTCCCTTATAAGGTCTCTGGCCTAGACAGTATTAGGCATGCCATCAGTGTTGTCGGTGATTTCAACGGCGGTGGCTGGACAGGGGATTAAGGTTATTGTCAATAGGGATATACCTAAGGTAGAGGTTAATGGAATATCCTTCGGAGGCTACTCTACAGGTGACTTAGTTACATTACCAGTACCATTGGTTGAGAGACTTATTAGGCGTAGGTATGTTTCATTAACCCAGCAGGATTTAGTTACGATAGATGACGTTAGAAGGATCCACTGGACTGAGGGTAAGGAAACTGAGTTAACTAAACTTGATAAGTTATTCTACGTTAAGGCCAGGTTAAGTGCACTAAGTAATGGTCAGGGAAACTCAAGGGAATTAATGATTGCATTAAGGGATCTGGTCTCCATTAGGCTTAAGAAGGTGTTAAACATGATGAGCGTATCACCTTCAGGCTTACCTCAGGAAATAATGGATAAGTTAACAATTGAGGAGGAGCTGCTTGTTAAGGAGTTAACCAGGGTAATTAACCCATGGTTCAACATGGTGATTAGCAATGAGTAGCGAGGAGCTGCTTCAATTAAGTAGAGATGAGTTGGTTAATAGGGTTGAGAAGTTCCTAAGGCAGGTTGAGAAGTACGATGAGGAACTAAGCCTAGTTATAGTGAATAGGAGAAGGTCACTTATAGTAGACTTCAACGATCTCCTACTCTACGATAAGCAATTGGCCGACTACTTAATTGAGAAGCCTGACTTAGTGATTGAAAGCGCCTCAGAGGCTGTTGGTAGGTTAATAGCGGAAAAGGATCCGGAATACGCCAAGCTTGTTCCAAGATTCCACGCCAGGTTTAGGTTAAGCCCCATGGAGAGGATGAGCATTAGGAGGCTTAGAAGCGAGCACTTGGGTAGGTTCGTTTCAATTGAGGGTATTGTACTCAGGCAGACGCCACCAATGCATTATGTAAGGATGGCTAAGTTCAGGTGTAATCAATGCGGGTACGAGGTTACGGTAACCACAGACACCTACACTTCACTTCAACCACCTAAGAAATGCCCCCAATGTGGTGCAGTGAACTCAATGGTGTTCATAACTGAGGAATCAGTGATAACTGACTGGCAGAAAATACTTGTTCAGGAGAAACCTGAGGAAACTCCATCTGGGCAATTACCAAGAAGCATTGAAGCTGTCTTAACAGATGACCTGGTTGATACTGTAAAGCCTGGTGATAGGGTTATGTTGAGTGGTGTGCTTGAGATAAACCTATTTGAGCCTAGGAGGGGTAAGTTACCGGTCTTCTCAAGGCTCATTAACGTTAATTACATTGAAAGCCTACAGAAGGAATTCGCTGAAATAGAAATAACACCTCAGGATGAGCAGGAGATAAGGAGGCTTGCCATGCTTCCTGATGTTAGGGAGAGGATTATTGCATCAATAGCTCCCTCAATATATGGCCTTGATGACGTTAAGGAGGCTATAGCCTGCCTACTCTTCGGTGGGGTACCTAAGGAATTACCTGATGGAACAAGGATAAGAGGCGACATTCACGTTCTACTGGTTGGTGATCCAGGTACAGCTAAGTCACAGTTGCTTAAGTATGTTGCAAGGATAGCGCCTAGGGCAGTCTACACTACTGGTAAGGGGTCTACGGCGGCTGGGTTAACTGCTGCTGTTGTTAGGGATGGGTTAACGGGTGAATTTTACCTTGAGGCTGGTGCACTCGTTTTAGCTGACATGGGGGTGGCTGTGGCTGATGAGATCGATAAGATGGATGCTAAGGATAGGGTGGCTATGCATGAGGCTATGGAGCAGCAGACAGTGTCAATAGCGAAGGCTGGAATATTAGCTACACTCAACGCTAGGGCAAGCGTGCTTGCTGCCTCAAACCCAGCCTTTGGTAGGTACTTGCCTAATAGGACCGTGGCCGAAAACGTGGACTTACCTGTGACTCTACTGTCAAGGTTTGATCTAATATTCATAATTAGGGATGAGCCTAATGTTGATAGGGATAGGGCTGTGGCTGAGCATGTGGCTAAACTCCACTCAGGTGAGCTAACTCAAGGCTTCAGAAATATGATTAGGGTTGACCTACTTAGGAAGTATATTGCATACGCTAGGAAGTACGTTAAGCCAGTCCTCACCCCTGAGGCTAAGGATAGGATAGTGGGCTTCTATACTCAGATGAGGGCTAAGTCAACGCAGGAGGCTGGTTCACCTGTGGCTATTACGGCTAGGCAACTTGAGGCTTTGATTAGGCTTACTGAGGCTGAGGCTAAGATGAGGCTAAGTAGCATAGCGACAGCTGAGGATGCTGAGAGGGCCATTAGGTTATTCATGAGGTTCCTGCAGAGTGTGGGTATTGACATGGAGACAGGTAACATTGACATTGACGTCATCATGACGGGTAAGCCCAGGAGCCAGCAGGAGAAGATTGCATTACTAATGAGCCTAATAGCTAAGCTTGAGCAGATTAATAATAATAAGCCCATTAAGGTTGATGAACTTTACAGGGAGGCTGAGAATGAGGGACTTGACAGGGCTACTGTTGATAAGATACTGAGTATACTTAAGAGCAATGGGGAAATATACATGCCTAAGCAGGGTTACGTTAAGAGGACTGTTTAATTACTCAGCCGGTACGTGAATACTTCACTCCTCCGCCACGAGGGCTCTCATCACTGTAGGTGAACCCCAGGGGTCCTTTAAAACTACTCAGCTTAAGTTCGCATTAAGTACGATTATAGGAACCTAGGGCCATAAGCGCTGAGTGTACTTTACCATTATAGAACCTTGTCTTAACACCATTAATCCTCAGTACTGCATCAACCTTATCACTACTTAGCTTCAATGGATTAGTACCCTTTGTTGCCAGAATGAAACTTTCAGCGTACATGAACGATGGTACCCAGACCTGGTACTCTGTAACTAATGGGAACGTTAACTTAACCATATCATAAACAAGCCCGTATTCCTTAGGGAATAGGAAACTTGAACCAGCCTGCACAATTAAAGCACCATGCTCATTAAGCATACTGTAAATACCCCTAATTACGTTAGTTGAGTAAACCCTAGTACCTATCTCTGACCCATATGGGTCTGTTAAATCCATTATAACCACGTCGAACCTCTCCCCAATGGCCGCAGCGTCCCTAACGTAATCCACCGCATCCTGGTAAACTTCTTTAACCCTTGGGTCCTTAAATGAATCATTGTGAAACTCCCTAAGGTACTCCTTAACGTACTTAATTAACTCATAATCTATATCCACTGTAACAACCTCCTTAACACTACTGTACTTAACAACCTCCCTTAATGCAGCACCCTCACCAGTACCCAATATCAGTACCCTTTCAGGGTTACCGACAGTCACCATGGCTGGGTGAACAAGTGACTCGTGGTAAATATGCTCATCAGCCTGAGCTGACTGTAGGATACCATCCAAGAAGAGTGCTTTACCGAAATCCTCAAGTTCAGCAATGAGGACATGCTGATACTTAGTCTTCTCATTAACTAAAATCCTCCTAACACTCATGTAAGCCCAGGTGTGTGGTGCAACGTACTGGACACATTGAAGTGGGGTACGTATCACGTATCCGTTACTCATGGGTTTAAGGTGCGTCAGTGGGTTTATTACTATACCTAAAGCTCCATGATCTATACCACAGTTAACCTCCATGTTAAACCCTAAACTACCAGTTAGTTCACCGTCTCCTACTTAACTTAGCCAGTATCATTAATGTTATCAAGAATTCAACGGTGGAGATGAGGAACATTATTAAGGATGGTAACACGTATCCACCAATCATTACGTGCACTATGATTAGGGCTGCTACAGGTAAGCCTTCAACGATGATTATTACTAGGGCGTAGGCAATCATTACTAAAATTGATGATACTGAACCTTCCCTCATACTCCACTCAAAGAGATTAGCTAAAGCTCCTGTGGCAGCCATTGGTGGGCCGAAGGCTAGTATTATCGGTGCCTGGAGACTAATCGGTAACCTGTATACCAGTATTAATGCTGATATGGGTATCATTGCCACGTAGTAGGCTGTTAGGGTTACTAGTAGCTTACTCGCCAAGTTCCTTAATGGTGATATTGGTAGAAGCCTAAACACAATTGCACCCCTTAACTCACTCATATAAAGTGCGTACGGTATGAACGCAATAATCACACTAAGTTCAATTACATAAGTTAAAATTACTGTTGGATTCAACCTAGTGCCACCTGCAGCTGCCGTGAAGACTAGTATTAACCAGTAGCCTAATGGGATTGCCCATATGCCCGCCAACCTTGATCTTAAGGATTGAATTAAATCAACCCTAACCAACGCTATTAGTGGATTCCTAAGCTTAAACTCCCTAGGTACCCTAGCCTTAATTGCTTGAACCTGAACCGTGGATTCAATAATCCTACCACTAACTCTTTGAAGCATTTCATAGGCGGCCACGGCGAAGATTGCAGTGTAAACTATGGTTACGTAAAAAGGTGCGTTAAGCCCATTAATAAATAGACCACTTGCCACTGGTATTAGGGATAAGGATGGGTTAAGTTGACTTGGATTAATATTAACCGCATAACCAAGAGCCATTGCTGCAATTATTACCGGTATTATTGCAATAATCCTGAAGGCACCCCTACTCATTGTATTACCAGATGCCTTATCAGTAATTATTATGAAACCTGCAGCCACTATTATGCCTAGGGAAATTCCCTGAAGCGTGCCCAGAAGTGGGTAAGGTACACCACCCATTACTATTGAGATCAATATTGATACTGCTATGGAGACGTAGACTGGAATATCCATGATCATGAATAGTGATAGTACTGAAGCTAACTTAACTAGTCTCGGTTCAAGGGGTAGTGTGGCAAGTAGGCTTTTGACGTTGTCAATCTGCTGTAATGAGAAGGCTATGTTTATTAGAGATGAGAAGACTATGAAGAAGGAGCCAGTTAAGGTCTCTATTAAGCTTACACTGGGCTTATTAAGTATGTAGGGTATGGTTCCCATTAAACCTATGTAAAAGCCCATTACCGCACTGAGGATTACCTTATTAACCCTAGCTACCTTAACAGCCCTCTTAATGTTCATTGGCCTTAGGCCACTCACCCTAGATGCAGTGTAACTCTGGTACATTAACTCCCTGGACAGTACTGAGGCTACTTTACGAATACTAGTCATTGTTAAAGGCCCTCCAGCATGCTTTTAATTTCCTCATCAGCGTGGATTGCCTTCAGGAACGCATCCTCCAGTGTACCTGCATTAGCCTCTTCCTTAATTTTAGCTGGGGTACCCTCAGTGACTAGTACGCCTTCATTGATTATGCCTATTCTACTGCATACTCTCTCAGCAACCTCCATTATGTGTGTTGAGAATAGTATTGAGCCGCCGGATTCAATATGCCTCTGCATTATTTCTTTAAGTATCCTAACGGATTTGACGTCGAGGAAATTGAATGGTTCATCAAGGAGAAGGAGCCTTGGTTCATGCATTAATGCCGCTACTATGGCAACCTTCTGCTTATTACCCGCGGACAAGGCAGCTATTGGAGTATCCACGTAATCCTTTAGTTCAAAGGCCTCTAGAAGTGTTTCAACCCTCTTAGCATTAAAAGTACCCCTAACTGACCCGAGGAATTCTACGAATTCACCCACCGTTAAAGCCTCTAAGACCGCTGGAGTCTCCATAACAACCCCCACGTGATTCATAACTGATGGTAATGGGGGCCCAAGGCCAAGTATGTCTATTAAACCCTCATACTTAACTAAACCTAATACAGCCTTAATTGTAGACGTCTTACCTGCTCCATTAGGACCTAGGAGACAGTAGACTTCACCATTGTTTACCGTGAAGCTTATGCCCTTAACAGCAACCTTTTCACCATACTTAACCACAAGTTTCTCAACCTTAAGTGCATTACTATTACTCATTAGGCATGCGGCTAGGTTAAGCCCTTTAAAACTTACCCATGAGACTTAACCAAGTGATCATAACCCTTAAAAGAACCTACTGATGCTTGGCTTAAAAACAAGCCTCCCGTGTGATCTTTATGAGACTGTAGGGGCCATGAGGAAGCTCATACTCTTTACTACATCATAACCAGCGTTTCAGGCACCCTTTAATTCAACTGTTTTATCATTCATAATCCCAATACTAGGTAAGTATTTTCATGTCTGACCCCTCCCCGCCTTTTGAGGGTGGGGGTTCCTTGGGGTCCTGGGAGTTACACCCCTTTGACTAGTGCTACTCTGTTATGGTCTATAACAAATGATAGAGGTTTCTTAATTGTTGAAGACATTACGTTTGTTGCTTTCTTCAGAATATTCAATGCACCGTTTAAGTCGCTGTGCAATTTATGTCCTAACGGACAGTTAACGACTCCTCTTGGGTACCTTCTTACTTTGACGTCATGATAAGCACACAGCTTAGAGGTGTTGTACTCAGCAACCTCGTATACCTTCATGCCGTATTCCTGTGCCTTTAACTCTATGGCATCCATTAACTTGCGGTAAGACCGCATGTTAACCATGAATTTAATTCCCTTTTCCTGTGCAATGTTATAAGGATAGTCTAAATAGATTGTTGAGGTACTTAGTTCATGTAATGTCTTCACCAAGTGGGATGCAGGTTTCTGTAGAGGTGGAGGAGCCTACGTGTTGGTTTCTTAAACAGTCTTCTTTTCTCTTTCAATAATTCTTCGCAAGCTTCATACTCGCCAAGGTTCTTAGTTTTGTCTGCCAAGGACTGAATTTCCGCTATCCTCTTTTGGAAGTAGAAGTAGTCCTCCTTAGCTCTAATGCCTTTGTGGAGCAACCAAGTTCCATCACTTGTTATTACGCTTGCTAACACATTAATTCCTAGGTCTATTTCTTGGTATTCGTGCGGTGATGCTTAGTGGGGATAGGTTGGATAGGGTTAAGGCACTGGCGGATAGTCTAGGTATTCGGGAGTATTATGCTGAATTAACCCCGAGGATAAGGTGAGGGTGATTATGGAATTAAGGAGATGGGTGAATGGGAATATCTTAATGATTAGGGATGGGGTTAATGATGCAGCGGCAATGGCGTCGTCCGACGTATCCATAGCCATGGGGAGCAGTGTTGGCGTCTCTAAGAACACGGCTGATATTGTATTACTGAGCAATGACCTTAATGAAGTATTATTAATGCTTAAGAGACGAGGTAGACTTAGTAAGGCCATACCATCCAATATAATACTGGCATTGCTATATAATGCAACGGGAATACCCCTGGCTATTTTAGGGGTATTGAATGTATTATCCACAATGCTCATTATGACATTGAGCCTTGCCTCAATCTTCATTAACGCTACACTATCAGGAAGCGGCATGATAGGGTGATGATTATGCATCATCTGTGGACGTGGAGTTTAAATCTTATGGAAATCTTTTAAAGGATCTCATTAACGTGGATTCGACCTGAGGAGTTGATGTAACCTTTATATTTTTCCTTGATTGGGTGTATTCTATGACATTCTCAATAGTGATCTACGACCCAAATGAGGAGGCTTGGGGAATTGGGGTCGCGAGTAGGTTTCTAGCCGTCGGGGCCTTTGTTCCATGGCTAAGGCCTGGGATTGGGGCAATAGCCACACAGGCCTTAGCTAACCTGGAGTATGGTGTTAGGGGCCTTGAACTACTCCAGAGGTACGATGCGGCCAAGACCTTGGAGATCCTAACCTCCAACGACCCCCTCAGGGAGAGGAGGCAGGTGGGTATAGTAGACTCTGGAGGTAATGCAGTGGCCTTCACTGGTAAGGAATGCTACCCATATGCAGGCCATATAGTGGGTAATGGCTTCACAGTGCAGGGTAATATACTGGCTGGTGAGGAAGTCCTGGAGGCCATGGCGAGGGAAGCTGAGGGTAGGGGGAGGATTTACGAGAAGATTCTAAGGGCCCTTAAGAGTGGTGAGGCCAAGGGTGGTGATAGGAGGGGTAGGCAAGGTGCGGCAATCATCATAGTCAAGAAGCCCGTGGTCTCAACTGGGAGGGAGTTCGACCCACTTGCGGTTGGCAAGTACATGGACCTGAGGGTGGACGATAACCCAGATCCGTTGAGGGAACTGGAGCGAATGGTGGATACCTGGGTGGCCATGTTCATGGATGAGGAGATGGTTAACGTTGAGGATTATAGGAATGAGGTAAATGAAGCCTTAAGAAGGCTAGGCTACGGTGACTTAAAGACTTGGGTAGAGTTAAACAACTTCGAGGCCAAGTTCACAGGAGATAAGATAGGAAGGAGCGTCTTAAGGGTACTACTTAGGCAGGCGGGCATGGAGTAATAATGAACGTATTTTGAGTCTAAGGTGTGAAGCATCTAAGGGGCGTGGGGTAAGGATTAAGCAGAAGCATACATGAAGACACTTTCGTTGGCAGGTTGGGTTTTTAAGTCCTAGGTAGTTCCGCATACATATCCCGAGTCCCTGGGATCCATGGATAGGGGACTATCCGTGGTGCGGGATAAGGGTAATGGGCTTAAGGTCAAGCCTATGGTCTACCACTGGACGAGCAGAGCAATGAAGCAATGAGAATGAAGACGACAAATCGCCCAAAGAAAAACCCCACCCTCCAGGACAGGGAGGAGGTCATATGCTCTTCGAGACGGGCTTAATACTTATTCCTGAACCAATATTCATGGTTATACTCTCACCTATTAGTGGTAGGCTCTCTGATATTTATGGTTCAAGGGAAGTAACTGCATTAGGCATGGGGCTTATAGGCTTAGCATTCATAATGCTTCTCATACTTAACCTAAGGAACGCAATTAATATTTACTAGCCTTAGCAGTATTAGGCTTCGGCTTTTTCTCAACACCAAACACAAACTCCGTAACGGGATCAATTAAGCGGGATAAATATGGTGCAGTGTCAGGTGTATTAGGTACCATGAGGTTTACTGGACAATTAATGAGCATAACCTTAGCCAGCGCAATACTAGCTAAGTATCTAGAGTAAATATAATGCATTATGCTTATTCACTGAAATCCCATTAACAACCACCGTGTATGGCTTATTCACCATGGATTAAAGGTAGTATTCACCATAGCGGCAGTATTAAGCTTCATAGGGACATACACATCCTTACTTCGTGAAAGGTAACCATTAATCCAGGGAAAGCAATATGACGGGGAACTAGTAAGGGCAGCTAGCTTATGTGTTAAGTAAGCATGAACTTAATACTTTAAACCAGGATTAACAAGAAGTTAATATGGGTTTAACCTACAGTAAAGTAAGGGGTGGTGTATCCTTCACTGTTGGGGAACTTAAGCTTGAGGTCACCTTTCCTGATGCTAAGGTAGCTAGGGTCCTCTACGCCCCTATGACTAAGGGTGAAAGGAAATCCCTTGTGGTAACTAGTAGCTCATACGTTGAGCCAAGTATTGAGGAGGGTAATGGAACCCTACGGTTAAGCACTGGGGAATTAATTATTGAGGTTAACCCTGATTATTCAATCTCATTCATGGATAGTAAAGGTAACTTAATGGCTAGGGAGGTTAGGAGGGAGGTTGGTGATAATGGGTTAGGTGGCCTTTGGAGTAACCAAGTGATAATAGCTAAGGGTAAGGGTTTCTATGGGCTTGGGCAGCACCAAGGCTTATTCAACTATAGGAATCATGAGGTTCACCTACTTCAAAGGAATCCCACTGAAACAGCATTACCGATACTAATATCTAACGTTGGCTACGGTTTAATGTGGGACCACTACAGCCTATCCAGGGTAAGGGTAGGTGAATTAACAAGCGATGAATCCAGGATAGAGTATTGGTCAGAGGACGTGGATGCAGTGGACTACTACTTCATACTGGGGCCAAGCATTGATAATGTGGTTTCAGGCTACAGGAGACTTACAGGTAAGGCCCCCATGTTACCTAAGTGGGCCTTCGGGTATTGGCAATCGAGGGAGAGGTATAGAACCCAGGATGAGGTAATCAGCATTGTTAAGGAGTTTAGAAGGAGGGGAATTCCCATTGATGTTATTGTCCAGGACTGGTTCTACTGGGGTAAGTATGGTTGGAACGCCATGAGGTTTGATGAGGAGAATTACCCGAATCCCACTGAAATGGCTAAGGAGGTTCATGGTTTAGGTACTAGGATTGTCATATCAATTTGGCCCATCTTCGGTCAAAAGACTGAAGTGTACAAGGCATTTAAGGATAAGGGTTACCTAATACCTGGCTCACTGAATTATGACCCATTCAACGAGGAGGCTAGGAGAGAGTATTGGAGACTTATAGCTGAAAACTTCGCCAAGGTGGGTATAGATGGGTGGTGGCTAGATGCCTCTGAACCTGAACTAGATAGGCCTAGGGATACGTCATCAGACAGGGGTACATGGTCCTTCTACACGGGTCTTCACGACTCCACCACAGCAATGGGTAGGGGCTCAATGTACCTTAACGCATACCCACTAATGCATACTAAGGCTGTTTACGAGGGACAGAGGGGAAGTATGAATAGGCGTGTAGTCATATTGACAAGGTCAGCCTTCCTGGGTCAGCAGAGGCACTCAGCAATAACCTGGTCTGGTGATGTGCACCATGACTGGGGTGTCCTAGCTGGGCAAATACCAGCAGGCCTGAACTTCAGCATATCCGGTATACCCTACTGGACCACCGACACAGGCGGCTTCTTCAGTGGTGACCCAGCAACACTAGCCTATGGTGAGGTTTTCACCAGGTGGTTCCAGTGGAGCACATTCTGCCCAGTAATGAGGGTTCATGGAACCTGGTACGCTAAGGAACCATGGATGTTCCCTGAACCCATATACAGTATACTTAAGCAGTATATTGAATTCAGGTATAGGCTACTCCCCTACATATACTCAGTGGCCTGGATGGTTACTGAAGGGGATTACACAATGATGAGGCCCCTTGTAATGGATTTCCAGGATGATGAAGTACTCAACATAGGTGACCAATACATGTTTGGCCCATTCATAATGGTAAGCCCAGTAACCGTACCTACTAAGAAACGTAGAGTCTACCTACCTGGAAGGGGGCAATGGTTCGACTTCTGGACTGGGAGGAGGTATGCAGGTGGCTCATACATTGACGTTGATGCGCCACTAGATAGGATACCGCTCCACGTTAAGGCTGGTTCAATACTACCCCTTGGTCCTGTTAAGTCCAATTCCAGCGAACAGGAGAACCCTATTGAAATCAGGGTTTACGATGGGGGCGACTCAGAGTTCAGGCTTTACTTCGATGATGGGGAGTCGTACAATTACGAGAAGGGTGAGTACTGCATAATCCCATTAAGGTGGCTCAGCAGTGAGGGTAAGTTAATCATAGGTGATGCATCAGGTAGTTACTGCAGTAGCATCAGCGGCATTCAGTTCAATGTTGTAATTGTTTCAGAGGGCCACGGCACCGGTGTATTACCTTCAAAGCCGGATTACTCAGTTAACTATAGTGGACGCACAGTTGAAGTTAAGGTTAAGTGAATGGTTAATTAAACTAAAAACATTTAATATACCGAAGCCTCTGTACCTGTGGCAACCGAGTATACCTCAGACTACGTGTACGAGTTAATTAATAAGCTTGATGAGGAGCTTAATGAATTAAGGAGCACTATTAGTTCATTAGCAAGCACAGTGAAGGATCTTGATAAGAGGTATGGGGAATTAGCGCAGAGGATTGATGCAATTGCTAATACGTTAAGTGGAGGTAGGGGTCAGTCTGATATGGGGAGCGTATTGAGGGAAATAGCCTACATAGAGACAACCCTACTGAATTATAGGGATCAACTTGGTAAGGTTAGGGATCAACTCAACGATATGCTTAATCAATTAAATAAAACAATGGGTGAACTAAGTGACGCAAGATCTATGATATTTGATGTCGTGAATAATTTAAGAAACCTACTCGCCAACTACCAGAGTAGGCTTGAGGAGTTGTCAATAACAATAACTGAATTATCAATAATGCTCAGCAGTAGGTTAAATGATCTTGAAAGGGAAATTAAGGCGATGAGGGAAACAACACTCTTAAGTAGGGGCAAGCAGTAGGAAGGGAAGGAAATGAGTACTGCAAGGGAGACCACACTTAAGGTTATTGAGTCAATATTCATGCTGACCTCAGAGGGTAATAGGATCTTTTCCCTCAACTCACTGAAGGTCATAATGCATGGTGACTACACTAAGGCACTTGATAAACTGATTGAAGAGGGTGTGGTGAGTAGGGTTAATGACAGGTACCTCAGAGTCACTGTACCTAGGCTTCAACTACTCATAATGATGGGTAGTGAATCAATTATCAGCCACATTAATGACTTATCCTGGAGTGAATTTGAGGAATTCATATCATTCATAATGAGGCAGGAAGGCTACGAAACCCTGAGGGGGGTTAGGTTAACGATGGGTAACGTAAGGGGTGAGTTCGACATAATAGGGTACAGGGGTAGTATTGTGATTGTTGTTGAGGCTAAGCATTGGTTAAGCATAAGTAACAGTGAGTTAGAGACCATTGTAAGCAAGCATATTAATAAGGTTAAGGCACTCGCGGATAATTGGAGTAAGTTTACTAGGAAAGTTAAATTAACGATAAGTGAAGCATCAATATATCCATTAATCGTAACCCTTAAGGCACCTCAACTGCAATCATACGGCAATGTACCCATAATCGCCTCACATCAATTACCAAGCTTCCTCGAGAACCTAGAGTCACTGAAGGATAATATCCTCTACTTTAAAGCAAGACAGGAAACACTAGGCGCTTAACTTACTTGCCCCTTAAGGTTATATAACCCAAGATATTTCCACGGTTATTATTAGTATCCTGGGATCAGTTTAATGAATCATTAATCCCACTTCTCAATGTTGACCCCTGCGAGGAATAGTTTAGTTATGAAGATATCTGATGGAACCATTAGTTGCATATTAAACTGCTACATTCACTAGTCCATTAATGCTTTCAGAAACCTTTTTACCTCAACACCAAATTAACGTATATGTCGTTTTTAAGGAAGAACTCATTAAGCTTTTTGAAGGAGGCGGAAAGAGACTTAAATGAAGGTGAATATAACTTAGCTATGTTTCACTTAGAGCAAGCGTTACAGTTGGCTTTGAAATATGCTTTGTATGAGAGGACCGGTACCTATGAGAGGACGCACAATGTTATTAAACTCCTTGACGACTTAGTAAGGATAACAAACAACGATAGATTAAGAGAATTACTTGATAGTGAAGCTAGTATATTAGACTTAATTCAACAGGCATATATTGGCGCCAGTTATTTACCGTTTGAATACAGTAAGAACTCTGTAATAGCTACTTTAAGACTTGTGAAGGTGGTATTAAATGAGCTTAGACTACTTTAAAGAAGAGTGGGAGAAGAGGATGAGCATGCTGAAAAACGCAAGGCAATACTTAAAGGTAATGAAGAAAGTATGTGTGAACGAAGTGTCATCAGAATGTAGGGTGGTACTTTTTGGCTCTGTGGCTAGAGGTGATTATAGGTTAGACAGTGATGTGGATGTATTGGTAATAGTCCCTAATGTTAAAGATGAATGGGATAGAAGTAGAATATCGGTAAAGCTGCATAAGGCAGTAAACGCATGGGATCCCTTCGAGATACATGTAGTAACTCCAGAAGAATATGAAAACTGGTACTTGAAGTTTATTGATGCATGGGAAGAGATAACTTAACGAGAATTGAGACCCCGTGACCCATCACCAAGTGTGTAAGATTAGTTACTCAGAAATAAGGCAATATACTTCAAGGGAACCTTACCTATTCAGGGTGGGGAGATAAAGTTAAGAAATAAGCAGTATTTCATCTCCTTAATGGTTTAATTGGTGGTATTGAATTTAGGTGCATTATTTCTTCGGGTATTGACTTAGACTTAGCGATCTCCCTGTATACGTATGCTGATGGTCTCCAGTACTGCTTCTTGGTGGTGTAGTCTACGTGGAGTAGACCAAACCTCATGCTGAAGCCTGAAGCCCACTCATAGTTATCAGTCAGTGACCAGTGTAGGTAACCCTTAACGTTAGCCCCATCTTGAATAGCCCTATACACTTGGTAAATGTGACTAACCAAGTAATATGGCCTCTGGTAGTCCGCTGAGTCGGCTATGCCATTCTCGGTAACGTATATTGGTAGGTGGTAGCGGTTCCAGTACTTCATTATTACATCATAGAGGCCCTCGGGATAGAATTCCCAACCAGTATCACTGCATGGCCTACCATCAGGGCTAACTGAATTTCTCTCGCAACTATACCCATATCCAGGTATGCCTACGTAGGATTTCTCACCAATAAGCTTAACCACTGTCCTAGAGTAATAATTAACACCTATCCAATCCAACCTACCCTTTAAGTCATCCCTAACATTCCCCATAAGCTCACCCTTAATTATTGCATCGAAGAAGATCCACCTTGAATCATACTCAGCCAACTCAACGGCCTTAGCGTCCCTATCCGTTAGCGGTGTGAAGGATGAGTTAGCGTATATTATGCCAATGGGCTTCTTGGAAATAGCCTTAACGGCATCATAGGCTCTGGCGTGGGCCTGTATTAAATTAACCATGGCTCTCCTTGAAAACTCAAGGTTAAGGTAACTTGGTGGGAAACCTGACTTAACCCACATGTAGCCGTTACTGTGAACAACATTGGGTTCATTCATTGTTGAGTACTCGTCAGCAAGATCATCGAACTTCCAGGCAACGTAAGCCGCAAACCTGGCAAAATTAATCACTGTCTTAACATCAAGCCAGCCAGTGGGGCCGCTTAAATCACCCCTCCTAATCCTGATTGGGTCATGAACCCAAAGGGGCAGTGGCCAATGATAGAAGTTCAGTATGAAGTATATCCCCTTAGCCTTAAGGTCACTGAACATTTCCCTATAATGCCTCACAGCCTCCTGGTTAGCTGCTTCATCAAGCCTCTTGAGGTCACCTTCATCAACATGAACCATTAACACATCGTTACCCTTAACCTCCACATTACCCTGAGGGGGATCAGGCATTGGCTTAGGGAATATCCTAGACCACTCAACACCAATCCTAGCCGCATCAAGCCCCATTTTAACAGCATTATCGTGAAACACCCTGTAGAGCCCCCAGTAGCCCGGCCCATACTCAGGTAAGTCACCACTAACTAGCCCTGACGCAATGTTCTCAGGATCATGAACCCACACGTACCAGTCAGTGTTAGGATCCTCACTACCAGGAGTACCCATCTCTGACTGGAATCCTGCCTGAGACCAACCGAACTTGAAGGATTTAGGGAATGAGATATTCATTAACTCAGTTACTCGTTGATCTATTTTAAAGTATTAAGGCTCCAGGTCTACTACTTCCACGTATATGCGGGTACTTTTAGCCATCTTCATTATCCTCACGCTTATTTACCGTTTCCTCAAGCTGAAAGCCAGAGAAGATTAGTGAATAAACTTACAATCACTATGTAACTTAGAGTGTAACTGCAGTGAACCAAAAGTACTACGATGGCTGAGCAGTCATTGGAAGGATGATTACTAAACATGGAGTCTCTGTCTATAGCTTAATAGTGTACTTATGGATAATCCACTCTAGTTGAACAGCCTCACCATTCTTAACAGGCCCATACTCAGTCCCAACCTCAAGGCCATTCAGGTAGTAGCTATTGATGTTGATTAACTTTCCGCTAACTATACTTAATGCTTTCTCAATGAATCCCCTTAATGGCAGTGAAACTGAGGCTGCCTTAAGTGGGTTAGCTAACCTGAGGGTTAGTATATTCCATTGCCCAGTATCACCAAACCAAACCTCCCACTTAGCATTCTCAGCAGCATTATTAACTAGTATTGGGGCCTCAATAGTACCTTCAGGTAACCCAGCAGGTCTCAGGTTGAAATGGTAGAGCCAAATCATGAACTCTAAGTCACCCCTGAATATTCCTGCTTGGTCACTACCTCTTGTTAGCCATAAGTCGAAGGAGAAGTTCATCCTTAATGAACCATGGTTAACAACCTCATATTCTAAGTTAATCCAAGCATTCGGTAGATCACCAGTAGTAAGCGGTAATGGTAACTTCTGATTAATCGCTGTTCTAACCCGCCCAAAAGGCTTGTAACCATATATAGTCTCTGGATAACCTAACACGCCTAGGTTAGGGTTCTTCATCTTAGCCTTGGTTAGATTAACAATTGTACGTAATCCTCCATTAATGCTCATGTCAACAGTACCACTGGTTCCGCTACATTCAGCATTCCAGTAATTGCCCTGTAACCCCAATAAACCAACATAGGCTGTGTAGTCCTTGCCGCATTCGTAAGTCCAAGTCCCGGTTGAGTTCACTGGAATTAGATTAATTTCGTTCACAATGCCTAATGCCTGAAGTCCCTTTATAAGCTGCACCCTAAAGCCTATTACGTAAGCCTGCATGGTCGTTAATACATTAGCTAGAGGGGTGCTTAAACCTACTTAACAGCATTAATGCATACGAAGCCGTATTTACCTGCGTTAGTGTAATCAGTAAAGTTGGGTGCCTCATAATATTCTCCTACACCTTTACTAAGGGTGGCCACATATGATGTTACCTTTAACCCAAGTCCTTTAAGTGTCTCTGTAACCCACTTGACGGTGAGGAACCTGGCCCTAGAGTAATATGGATGCCCCCTTGATCCAAGTTCACTATACTGCATCCCCCATGAACTCTCAAGGGGCACTATGCAGGCAATCAATCTACCATTATCCTTAAGCACCCTAGCGCCTTCCCTCAAGACAGCTTCAGGATCCTTAGCGAAGCATAGCGTAACCACTATTAGTACGTAGTCCATTGATGAGTCACGAATCGGTATTAATTCCCCAACTCCTGAGACAACAGCCCAGGTCCTATCCTTAGCAAGCTTAATCATTGCCAATGATGGTTCAAGGGCAATAGCGTTAATAAGCCTAGTGAAGAAGCCGCTGCCTGCACCAACATCGAGACCTATGCCATTTAACCCAAGGGCATTAATAGTGTCCTCCTCTGACTTAGCTAACAATGGGTGCTTACTGTACCATGAGTCATATTCGTTGGCTCTACTGTTAAAGAGGTCAATAGTGTACATGCCTATTTAGCCTAATGCAAGGATCTTTTATATGTTGCTTCCTTACTTAACCGGTGCGAAAGACTTATAAATTCCGATATCGGTAGTGTTATCGGTGACCAGAAACGTTAGGTCGCGTAATAGCAATAGGTGAGTGGACGATACTGCAGGAGTTAAGTAAGGGAAGAAGAAGGATAAGTGAGTTAAGGCAAGTCGCACCACTGTATGGTTCAGCACTTGACTTCGCAATAAGTGACCTGCTGGCATTTGGACTAGTTAGGAGGGTTACTGAAGGTGGGGAAGAGTACCTAGAGTTAACTGAACTGGGTAAGAACATGGTAACCGCACCCTGGCCATGGGGACCATGGGGTTGGAGAGGCCCAGGGCCTGGACCCTGGTGGCCTGGACCTTGGGGTAGGAGGCGTGGAGCGCCACCTTATTGGCCATGGTGAATTAGCCAACAGCCTTGATTAAATCATTTAAAATCTTTCTTATTTTTTCCTTATCCTCCTGGGGTATCTTATCCCAATTATCAATTATGTATCTGGCCGCGGATATGAATTCATCAATACTGAAAGGCGAGGGTGGTGGGGGTGGCGGATTAATGCCTCCCATTAACCCAATAGCCCTCCTCCCCTCCTCGGTGAGGGAGTAGTACTTCTTAACGCCGTCGACTCTAGATATCTTGACTAGACCCTCCTCCTCTAGGTCATCTAGGAGTGGGTATATTGATCCTGGTGATGGTCTCCAGAAACCGAAACTCCACCTTTCAATCTCATCAATTATCTGAGCACCCGTTAACTCACCCTTAAAGGCAAGTATATACAATACAATATCCCTCAACGCACCCCTTCTCCTCCAAAACCAGCCTATGAAATCATGCGGCATAGGCCCCCTTCTCCAATCCATTAGCAGGGTTACTGGGGCATGCAATTAAATTTTACTACACCACATTAATAGTAGAACACACTAGTATTACTAAAATACATAAAGCACTACGCTAGCTAAATTAACATAACCGCATTAAGTACGCCCAGCCCTACCAAGCCTCTCATGAGCCTTACCCAACTCCCTCCTGTGCTGTGCAATGAGCAGGTTGAGTTCACCAGCAAGTACAGTTGCGGCAATTATTTCAGCAAGCTTCAACGCATTAGAGCCAGGTGGATCACCACCACCCTGAACCCCAAGCATTTGCAATGCCTCCCTCTGGGTTGGTAAACCAGTACCACCACCAACAGTACCCACCTCTAGGCTTGGTAAGGTTACTGACACGTATAAGTCACCATCATTATTAACCTCAGCCCAAGTCATACCCATGCTTGACTCAACAACCTGAGCCACGTCCTGACCAGTGGCTATGAATACTGCAGCCACTATGTTTGCGAAATGCGCGTTAAAGCCGTAGGAGTGAGCGTAGGCTGAGCCTAGCAGGTTTTTCCTAACATTAACATCAACAACCTCCTCTGGGGTCACGTTAAAGCGATTCACCAGGTAACTCCTCGATATTACAGTTTCACTGATAACTGTCTTCCCCCTACCTAGTAGGAGGTTAACCGCATTAGGCTTCTTATCAACACACATATTACCACTAACGGTTACTAACCTAGCCTTAGGGTAATTAACCTCAATCCACTGGGCAATCCTCTCGGAGGCTATGGTAACCATGTTCATGCCCATGGCATCCCCGGTACTGAAGACCAACCTAAGCCAGGCATTATTACCGGCTACGAATGGTTGAATCTCCCTAAGTCTCAAGTGCCTACTACCAGACTCTGCAATCTCCTTAATCTTACTAATGTTAGCGTTAACCCAATTAATGAAGTTCACTGCATCAGTAGCGGTAGGTAACTTAAACAAGGGGGCTCTAGCCATACCATCCTTAACGACAATACTCCTAGCACCACCATTCTCAGTAATAACCTTAGCCCCCCTATTCACTGAAGCCACTAAGGCACCCTCCGTTGTGGCTAAGGGTACGTAGTATAGGCCATCAGCGTAAACCCCCTTAACCAGGAGTGGACCAGCCACACCCAATGGTACTTGAACAGCCCCAATGGTGTTCTCAGTATTCCTTCCATAAACCTGGTTAAAGTCAATTACCGTTGAGCCTATGGCATTAAGTTTAACGCCAAGCCTCCTCTCAAGGAACAGTCTCCTAGCCCTAGTGGCTGCGTTAGGGTCCTTGAGCAGGCCCTCAAGCTCATGCATCTTAACCTTACCCTCCTCAAGCATCTTAACAGCATCCTCAGGCTCCATGCCCTCAAACCTAAACTCACTTATTAAACTTTATGACCTCCCCTGCATTGAAAAGGGGTTCCATATTGAAACCTCATTTGAGTTAACCCTTTGGTGAATTTAATGATTAAACACGATAACTAGCAAATTCCTAATTCACCATGGCTAATGATGGGAACCATTTAAAAATCAGCCCACTGAAGTATTAACCATGAGTATTACTGATTACGTTAATTCCCTGAGGGCATTCCCCTGGGGGGACTACGGTGTTTATTTTGCATTATTATTCGGGTCTAGGGTTAGCGGTAGGGTGATTAAGGGTGATTGGGATATTGCTGTTTGGCTTAAGGATACTGAGAGGGATATTGACCTGCAGTATGCATTAGCTAAGTTCTTAAATACCCATGACTACAATATTGACTTAGTGGTGTTGAATAATTACGAGTATTTACCCTGCTCACTGGTGGTTGATATTCTTGGTAAGGGGAAGGCAATTTATTATAGGGATATGGATGAGTACCTGGAGTTAAGGGTGAGGATACTGAAGCCATGCCTAGACTTCATCATTGACTCTGAGAAGCTTAACCTACTGGAGACTCAGGTAAATGCGGTGATGGGGAAGTGGGGGCAATAGATCGTTTACTTAAGCTAATGCTTAACTACACCTCACTATTGGATGGCTTAAACATTAATGATCTTAATGACCCGTATAAATATTACTCAGCAGTGTACCTTCTTCAATCCCAGGCTCAAGCCCTCATAGATATTGTAGTTAAGGCTGCCGCAGCATTGGGGCTCGAGGTTGAGGGTTACGTGGACGCAGGCAGTAAACTGACGATGATAGGCATACTGAGTGAGGGGGAATTCTCCAAGTATCGCTCAATAGTTAGGTTCAGGAATCTTGTAATACACCAGTACGGCATTATTGATGTAAACGTAATTAAGAGGATAATAGGCAATGGTGAGTATAGGGATACTGCTAGATTAGGGTTAAAGATAGTTAATGAACTTAAGGGGAGAGGTATTGATTGTTGAATTAAATTCCCTTGAATTTCAATTAATCTTAGGTAATAGTTATAAGCCTTAAGGATTCACCTCATTAATGGGCTTCATATCAAGTAGGGCAAAGGTGGGTGAAGCAGTAATTGGCTTAAACTCAGTGATATTGGGGCCATCGGTGATTGGTGGAGGGAGTTTCATTGATGATTATGTGACTGTGGGTTACCCCATTAGGCGGAAGATTAAGGCCATTAAGCGTATTAATGACCTTGACTCAGTTAGTGATGGCGCCAGGATTGGGGAAGGGTGCGTGATAAGGAGGGGTACGGTTATTTATGAGCATGTTGAGGTAGGTAATAATGTTGAGACTGGGCATAACGTGTTGATTAGGGAGAATACGGTGATTGGGGAGGGGACTAGGTTAGGTACATTAACGGTTATTGATGGTAACGTTAAGATAGGTAAGAATGTGAGTGTCCAAAGCATGGTATACATACCGATAGGCACCGTAATAGAGGATGATGTTTTCATAGGGCCGAACGCAGTGATAACCAATGATAAGTACCCACCCAGTAAGAGACTCCAGGGCGTGGTTATTAGAAGGGGGGCTGTTATTGGTGCTAATGCCACCTTAATAGCCGGTGTAGAGATTGGGGAGGGGGCTGTGGTTGCCGCTGGATCAATAGTCACCAGGGACGTTAAGCCTGGAACTGTTGTGGCTGGTGCCCCAGCAAGGCGTATTTATGATGTTGCTGAGTATATTGAGAAGAGGAGAGTCTACGAATCAATGGGTTAAATCAACTAGTTTACTTACGAGTTCCTTATGGAACCTCTCATCATCAATAATGCTCCTTACTATTGACTTAATCACCTCTATTCTAGACCTCTCCCCACTCGTTAATACCCTTAATGATGCTGACTCATATCCGCTTAACACGTACTCATACATGCTTAATGCAATTGACTCATACTCCTCAAGCTCCATTAACCTATTAGCCAAATCCTTAGCCACACCCCTCTTAACAATTGCCGCGTATTCCCTTACCTTACTAATCCTGTTTTCCAACTCCCTATTCATAGCTGCAATACCATCACTACTCAGTGAACTCTTAAGGTCACTGAGCATTGATCCCTCAATACCCTTCAATATGTCTCTATGCTTAGCTGAGTCCCTACTTATCAATTGTAGGCTAATCCTGCTTAACTCATCACTGGTTGATTCACTTAATTCGCCGTAAAGCTCAGCTAACTTATCCTCAATCTCCTCAAGGCCCTTCAACATGCTGATTAATGCAGTGTTAAAATCCCTAGTAACCATAGTGGGCTTACGCGTAAGCCGCATTTTAAAGCATTCGACAATGAACTGAACCGTAAGGTTAATTAAGTTAAGGGCATTAGTGCGTTAATGAGGGTTAACTTCCTGGGTGTTGGTGGTTGGGTTTCAATGCCTTGGCTGAACCACCCCTCAATACTAGTTGAGACTAAGGGGACTAGAGTGCTTCTTGATGCTGGGGAGGGGTCGTATAAGCAGTTGAGGAGGTGCCTAAACCTTGATGTTGATTTAATAGATGCAGTTATTGTGACTCATGGGCATGGTGACCACGTACTCGGCTTACCCTCATACATACTGATGGCTGGTTCGAGAGGCCTTAAACTCAGTGTTATAGCTCCAAGGTACGTTATAGATGACTTAGTAAGCTTAATTAAAGCTACTCATATTCAACAATACGCCAATGCGCTTAACCCAATACCTGTTGATGTGCCGAGTGAACCATCTTTGATAATGGAGTTGAAAGAAATCAAGATTCACGCTGTTAAGGTTAACCACACTGTAGACACTATGGCAATTAAGATAACTGATTCAGATGGCTCATGCATAACGTATAGTGGTGATACAGCACCCTCACGGTCACTTATTGAGCTAGCTAAAGGCTGTGATGCATTAATTCATGAGGCAAGTGGAAATCCAGGCTTTGAGGAGGAGGCGCATAGGCATGGGCACAGTACTGTTAAGGATGCCATTGAGACTGCTAGGGAAGCGGGGGTTAGGCAATTAATACTCACCCACTTTTACACTGTTAACCCGATTATAAGTGAACTAGAAGGATTAAGGCTAGTGGTACCTTATGAATGCTCAATGATTGAGTTAGGTAAGGAGAATTAAGCACCCTTATCCCTAATCTCCCTTAAAAGTTTCCTAAGAAACTCCCTCCTACGCCTAATCCTCCTAAGCTTACCATCAACATTACTCAACGGTACCCCCATTCTCCTAGCCTCAGCCACAGCCCTCT